>JAYYQC010000052.1:0-10885 GCA_036128675.1 Myxococcota bacterium
GGGCTTTGACACCGAGGTCTCGTAACTGTCCAAGCGTTCGATGCAGGTGAGGGCAGACTTCGGCATGTACGGTTATTCTATCTGCACCGGCCTGGACATACTGCTCGACTGAGCGCTCAGGTGATTCGATCATCAGATGAACATCGAATGGAAGCTTGGTCATTCGGCGGAGTGCTTTGACGACCGGGGGACCAATGGTGAGATTAGGTACGAAATGTCCATCCATGACGTCGACATGGATCCAATCTGCGCCTGCCTTTTCAAGGTCGATGACGGCTTGGCCGAGTGCGGCGAAATCCGCAGAGAGAATTGAGGGGGCGATAATCATAGGACGCTGCATTGGGGTACCTCCGTGATTCGGGCATTGTTCATCCACTCGTTTGAATGTCAAGGTTGCTCGGCGTCGCACTTAGGTCCATACATTCTGGTATGAGTGCAGCACGGATTGAAAGATTAGCTAAGCTAGTGGCGTACCTTCGGGCGACCAGGACCCCTCGTCCTTTCTCCGAGATTCGACAAGAAGATGGCTTCGATGCTTATGCGGGCCCGGTAGCCGCCTCGGGTGAACGGGCTTTTGAGCGCGACAAGGCAGACCTCTTGAGGGCCGGGATCCCGATCGTCTACGTCGAGGAGACCGATGAAGTTGGACCTGGCTACATTATTGATGAGCCCCAGGAGGGGGTCGCGTTAAACCTTTCTATGTACGACCGAGCGATCTACGCCATCGTTGGTTCAGTCGCGGAATGCGATCGGGCGTTTCCTCGACGCTCTCCTCTGCGTAGCGCTTTGACCAAGTTAGCTGTCCTGGGGGGGGATGAATCACTGGTGGCGATTGAAGTGTCGTTGGAAGAACCGAGTGAGCCATCGTCCCAGCTCGCGCCACAGATAGTGGAATGGAGCTTACGGCAGTCTAGCCTTCAGATAACATATTCGGATGGCAAGGGGCGCGAGTCGCTTCGAAGGGTTGATGCGTGGGGCATTTTTCGCTCGGATGGACGCTATTTCATGGTTGGTTATTGCCACTTACGAAAAGGCAGACGTGTATTCGCGATCCATCGCATTATCAAAGCTGACTTACTTAGTTCGGCCCCTGGACGCATCATACCTCCGGAGGGCTGGGACCGAGATCTGGCTATTGACTCCTCGACGGAATGGTTTGTTCACGAAGCGCGCCGTGCAGTTTTACGGGTGCCAGCTTTGCGGGAAGGGCAATGCCGTAAGCTCTTTAGCAATGCCCTTACGGATGTAAGAGAAACCGACGATGAGAACTTCATCGAGCTTCACGTCGAGTATGGTAATACTGAAGGCCTCCTAAGTCGGGTGTGGTCAGCGGGATCTTGGTGCCAGTTACTGGGGCCTGATGACCTTCGCGAAGAAGCCGGTCGTATATTGAGAAAATCGTTTGATGCTCAGAAGGGAGTTCGTTTTGGCTGCGCCTGAAAAATTACACGCGCTTCTGGAGATCGTACGTCTTACCGTAACACGAGAAGGCGTCTCGGTATCGGAGTTGGCCTCGTCTCTTGGGCTATCGCCAGCGAAAGTACGAGATGCGGTCTCGTTACTTAGCGTCATCGGCGTACCTCCTTATCGTCCCGATCAACTCCTTGATATCTTCGTTGATGACGACGGCATGGTCTATTGCGACCTCGACCAGGGACTGGCGATTGAGCCAAGGCTAAGTGTCGAGGAATGTGAAGCTCTGGCCCTTGCACTTCGTTGGGCCTCTCCGCATAGTCGTCAGATCTTAGATGACCTCCTTAGCGCCTTACCGAAGAACATCGCTGAGACTGTACGACTGACGCTCGCGGGGTTTGGGCAGGCGATAGATGAAGAAGAGTTTGCCTCGGTTGAGACTATTCAAGATGCTATCGAGCGTCGGAACGGGGTCCGACTTTATTATTATTCTGCCTCACGTCAAACCGAAAGCCATTACGAGCTAAATCCGTGGAAGATTTTGCATTTCGAGACAGGGCAATATCTTTGGGCTGGGATTTTAGAAACAGGCGATGGAAGACTCTTTCGATTGGACCGAATTCGAAGTGTCGAAACCGTACCGTTAAACGACGACACGTATTTACCACCGGTGCAACCGCCAAAGAGCGCTCAACCGAAAGACGCTACTGAAGCTCAACTCGAGGTCCTCGTAGAGCAACCCTCACTTTTGGAATACCTTGAGCGCCTTGGCGCTCGCCGGCACGGTTCATCATGGATTCTTCCTTTTGCTACTTCTTCCTGGTTAATGTCGTGCCTAAGGGAACTCACCGGAAAGGTTCGAGTGATTGGTCCCCCAGAACTAAGGGAGTCTTATCAAACTTGGCTGGTTGAAACCCTTCAAAGTTATGACACAATGAATATCGAGGGAATTTAATGTCATCTGAGCCAAGGGAGCGCTGTGGCCGTTATGAGCTGATCGAGAGGATTGCTCTGGGTGGCATGGCAGAGGTGTGGAGAGCCCGCGCTTCGGCCACCGATAGTGTTGTGAAAGACGTTGCGTTGAAGCGACCATTGAGCCGGTATGCGGCGGATGACGACTTTCGCAAGATGTTTATTGATGAGGCGCGACTCGCGGCTCAGGTATCGCATCCCAATATTGCTCAAATTTTCGAACTCGGTGAAGTTGATAACCGTCTCTACATCGCAATGGAGCTTCTTGATGGCGTCAATCTCAGGCAACTAAGTGAGTTGTTCCAAGTCAGGGACAAGCCATTCCCAGCTGCATTGGCGTCTTACATCGTAAGTAAAGCCGCAGAAGCACTTTATGCGGCTCATACTGCCCGGGATCAGCAGGGAGAGCCACTGGGACTGGTCCACCGCGATATGAGTCCCCACAATGTCATTTTGACTCGGGATGGTGATGTCAAGATTGTTGACTTTGGGATTGCACGGGCCGAGCAACGTCTCAGTCAAACTCAGGCAGGAGTCGTAAAGGGGAAAGTTCGCTATTTGTCGCCGGAGCTACTTAAGGGGCACGAGGCTTCACCCCAATCAGATATCTTTGCGTTGGGCCTTATCTTCGCGGAACTTCTCACGGGGCAACAGGTCATCAATGGCAGCAATGATTTAGAGAACTTCAAGCTCATTTCTTCATTGCGTGCGACAGAGTTGATTTCTCGAGCGCCGACTCAGCTTGGTCCAATCGGCTCGGTTCTATTGAAGATGCTCGAGTTGGAGCCGGAGAAACGCTATAGCTCAGCCGATGATATTACGGACGAACTTCAAAGACATTTGATCCGTGATGGCGGAATTTATGGACGGTTTCAGGCTGCCCGTCACCTCGGCGAGGTTTTGCCGTCTGGCTCCGAGCCAACACAGCAAGGAGGAACCGACATCATCGCGGTAGCTTCTGATCCAAGTCCCGCTGAGCCCGTGGAGGTTGAGGAGCCGACGCGATTTGGTGAGGTACCAGCAGTGGAGCAGAGCATTGCTCCGCCAGCCGATCTAAATAGCCGTGGAAAAGATTGGAAAAACATTGAGACGCATCGATGGGACGTGAGTCCTTCGATGTTGGCTGCATCGCGCCGAACAAGTCGGTTAAAGCTGCTTGGGCTTGGTTTGGCTGCTGCGACACTTGGAGCGATTTTTATTGCCTGGGTCATGGGGCTCGGGAAGTGAGTAATGAGGAGGTCCTGAAATGGCACGACGAAATGCAATTCATGAGAAAATAACTTGTAAAAAGGCACCCATGCCGGTTGGCCCTTATGCGCAAGCGGTTCGAGTGGTTCAGCCTGGCGAAATGATTTTTGTGTCCGGTCAGATACCGATTGAAGTTCCAAGCGGACAAGTGTTCCGTGGCGATATTCAGCGTCAGACTGAGATTGCGATGAATCATCTGAAAAACATTTTGAGTGAAGCTGGTTACTCGATGGATGAACTCGTGAAATGCAGCATTTTTGTGCGAGACATGAATGACTTCGCGGCCATCAACGAGATCTACCAAGGTTTCTTTACGGGACAGTCCTTGCCTGCGCGCGCAGTTGTTGAGGTCTCGGGGCTTCCGAAAGATGTTGGCGTTGAAATTGAGGGGATTGCAATGAAGACCGGTGGTGGCGACCCATTGATGAATGCACGTCTCTAAATTGGATTTATTTGACGTTCGGAAGAGCCGATAGCGTTAATGGAGCTTCTCGGTAGAGCGAAATTGAACTCAGAATTTCTTCGGCGATACTGCACTGAGCCGCGAAATGATACCGTGGGCCGAGTTCGTGGCCAGTATAGAGCGCGTTCCGATACCGAGATGCTACTTTGATTTCAGTCAATTCCGATAACGTTGGTAAATCAGTCACGCGCGGTGGATTCACCCGCTCTACAGTCGCGTTGAAAAAAGAACTCGCAAATTGCGAGACGTCTTCAGAGTTAGCGTCTTCAGTTGTAAGTAATTCGACCTTCGTAACTTTTCCTGTTCTGTGCCATTGCAGATAACACACGGAGCTGTTGTCTTCTTCACTGTACAAGGCACGTCCAGTATTGGGCCAAGTCGACTCGGCCGCATCCAGTTCGAGGGTCCAAAATGTTGATGATGAGTCAAGACTCTTAGCTTTTATGGGATCTCCGCTTAGTGAGCCGTAGGTTTCGAGCGATGAATTAAAAAGATAGGTTTGGGCCTCTAACTTAGTCGATGAATCCAAGGTCAGGGCTGAGACCATTCCGAAAGCTGAAGATACCTTAAGGTCCTCAAGACGAACACGCCGCGCTTCCTCCCTTAAGTCAGTATCTATCGCGTTGATGAACTGGCTCGACTTTGGTGATTGACCGATCTCACCAAATAGAAAGCTCTCGAGGTCATCTTCGATGAACGAAGGCAAACCAGAGCTTTCTGATAACCCAGCAAGTGCTAAGAGCGCCTTTGAAGGATATACATCGAAGTCGAGATTGTTCCGAGCCGTGTCGAGGGAAGACCAGGTGAAGTGGCCGCCACGTTGAGATTTGAAGATCCGCGCAACTTTAGAGTTCGATGGCTGTTCTAATGTTGGTGTTTGATGCGAGACGGGACGTGGACTCTTACGGCTAAAATAATCGCAGAGTTTTGAGTCCCGTCCTGGTGTCTTCGTGTCACGAAGCCATTTCGCTAAATGCGGACGCTCTCCGGGCTCGAGAGTTACCCGAGCTTGGTTCGTGCTTAGTTGGAGCGGAGGTAACTCCCTACCGGTTTCACTCCGAGGTAAAATTGCTGCCCAATCGAGCTTGCCCTTGCGAGCATGAACGCCAACCCAGGGTGCGGTCCAATGGCGTGGCCTCTCATCAATTGCGATAAATTCTACCGATAGACCAAGCTTTTTGAGGGCATAGCCGCAGCATAACCCGATGACGTCACTGCCAATGACTGCGATATCACATTGAATTTTTGGCATGGGTCTCCCGACGAATGATTCGGGAAGGGCTTTAGCTCAAGAGATGCGCGAGGGCAATCAGTCCAGAAGTGGCGACTGTGACCTGAAAGCCACGCTTGCTGAACAAAAAGTCGGGCACGGTGCTGAGGGCTGAGCTCTTAAGGGTCGAGCGACCACGTTGTTCAGCCCAGTCTTCTTCAGGGACAAGGATATCGTTGAGGGCATCGAGCTCAAACGGCATTGGCTGTCCGGCGAGGCTTTGGAAATCAACCGTCTCGGCCAAGCGAATGGAGCCTGATTCGGGTAGCGTAATATTTCTCGAGACTGCGTCGAGGATTTCACTCATCAGTGCAGGTTTGTCGACAATATCAACACTTCTCTGAGTCTCAACGAGCGGACGTACTTGATCCGTTTGGCGGGTCACAAAGATGAACGGGATATCTTTGGTGTCTGCCTGCGCTTGGAATTTTTCCAGGAGTGCGACACCATTGACCCGGGGGCCTAGGGACTCGGTGAGGACGGCATCTGGCCTGAGCATGAAAGCTTTCTCAAGCGCGTCTACTTCACTTTCTGCGGTTAGAACACAGTATCCAGCTTTGCGTAATGACACTTCCATGAAACGTCTACATTGAAGGTCGTCGTCCATTAAAAGAACATTTGGACGTGCCACGGCATTTTGAATCATGTGCTTACCTCAAACGTTGAAAGACGGACTTAACCCTGACGGCGTTCAGCTTTTAGGCGCTTCTTAACCTCGGAGAGCTTTGATTTGGCATCTTTTGCAAATGGAGACTTCTTGTGGTTCGTAATAATTTCGTTGAAGAATACTTCGGCTTCTTCAAGATTACCCAAGGCCATAGAGCAGTTTCCAATTTGAAAGTAGGCATCATCAACCATTGCTCCCTTCGGGAATTGTTCAGCAACTTTGATGTACTCTTGGAGGGCAGCGCGGTATTTTTTCTCAGCCTGATAGCTCTTACCTAGCTCGTAATGCGCAAGATCATGAACGCCTGCTTGTCGTGGGGCACCGTTGAGAACCTGACGAAGAAGGCCTCGAGCCTGGTCGAATTTGTTTTGTTTGACCAGGCTTCGCGCGCTCGCGATCTGCTCTTTGGGTGATGCTGGCTTTGCGGGAGCTTTCGGCTTCTCCGCAATCGCAGGTTTTGGAGAAGGCTTTGAAGCTTTGGGGGCAGACGGTTTGGCCTTTGGCTCCTTAGCAGGTGCCGGCTGAGCGTAGACCTTTTGGGCCGGTACAGGTGCGGAGTTTGACGCGATTTGCTGCTCCATTCGGGAGATACGGTAATCGGCGAGCTCGATGGCTCCGCGTAACTCTTGGAGTTCTTGGAGCATACGCTCAAGCTGGACCCCAAAGTCAGCATTGCTTAGGCGAGCGGCTCGATTGAGCGTGTCCAGCGTTTCCGCCACTTCGCCGAGTTTATCGTCAGCTTGTCGAATCTGTGACTCAAGTTTCTCGCTCTGTTCCTCGAGCTGAACGCCGCGCGCTTCGACGTCATTTCTGGTGTCGCGCATGGATTTTTGGAGAGCATCGATATCTCTACTCAGCAGCATTCCCGATTCGTATGGGAAAAAACATCCCGTGGTCATTAGAGCAATGAGTAGGCTGCTCAGTGAGAATCCCATCTGATGAAGATTTCGACGCATGATTCCTCCAAATGGTCGCGCAATCCCCCCGCGCGACAGCTAATAATCAGTTACCTACGAATTCAACCCTGCGGTTTTGTGACCAGCAGGCCTCAGTTGCCTCAAAGCAGCGAGGCTTGTTCTCACCCATCGACCGGGTGACGAGGTGCTTCGACTCGACGCCCAGTGCCTTCAGGTAGTTTCGAACGGCATTGGCTCGCTTCTCACCGAGAGCAAGATTGTATTCTTGGGTGCCGCGGTCATCGCAGTGTCCCTCGATCACGACTGGCTTGGAGACGCGCTTGATGCATTCTGCCGCCGTTTGCAGCTGTTGGGTCAGCTCAGGCGTAAGGTTGGCGTCATTGAAGTCGAAGAGGAGTGCGTCCATGAGGATGCTGTCGGTTGCTTCATTCAGAAGGCCAGCACACTCGTCAACCTGCGCCTGTGCAGTTGCGTCGATGCAGACCGCATCGGAGCAAGCACCAGACTCGCAGTCCTCACCGCTGTTGCACGGGGAGCCGAGAGGACTCAAGTCGGTCGATGCAAGGGCATTGGGGTCTTGGCAAACATTCGCTTGGCAGATGAGCCCGTCAGCGCAGTTGCCGTCTTCACTGCAAACTTCGCCAGCCGCTTGCTTGGGTGGCGCTTCGCAGCGTCCTTGGAGGCAGGTGTAGCCGTCGCCAGACTTCGCAACACACTGCGTGTCCTCGATACACTCTTGGCACGCTCCGTTGAAGCAGACATCGGCTTGACCTTCGATTTGGCAATCGGTGTCATTGTCACAGTTAGGGTAGTCCGGCTTACAGGCGGCTAGACTGGCGAGTAAACCAAAAATGGCGAGTAGTCGGTATGCGCTGTGGCTCTTTGGCATCGTTTGTCTCCCTGGCACAAATCGCAATGATCGAGACCTTTCAATCGTGGTCGATCATCTCAGAAAATTTTAACTTCGCAAGAAATTCGCAGAGATCTTCAACTCTCCACGCTCGGAAACCTCGATATGAACAAGTTTAGCGAGATTGGCAAGGGGCGAACTCGGTTGTGGAGGCCTTTCTGCCTGCAGGCTTGAGTTCTCTCTGTTCCCCGGTTAGGTGACGCCCAAGGAGCGACCGATGTTCGATTCAATCTTAAGTTGGCTTCAGGATGCACCCCCTGTGCTTTACTTCGTCCTTCTCAGCTCTGCGGGGCTTGGAATGCCCGTGAGCGAGGACCTTTTGAGCATCTGGGCTGGTTCGGTTATCGCAAGCGAACCCGCATATCCGGCGTGGCACTACGCTCTGGCCCTCTATGGTGGTGTGATTCTTAGCGATCTCATTACATTTAACCTCGGCCGGCTCACGCAGCGAGGTCTGGGCAAGCGCATCCAAGAGGCAGTGTTCAAGGACCCGGTCAAAGTTGAAAAGGCGATGGCACGGATCCGTAAGCACGGTGACAGTATCGGATTCGTTCAGCGCTTCAGCGTCGGGGCACGTCTTCCGTTAAGCTTTTTGGCTGGATACACCGGTATCTCGCCATGGCGGTTTACCGCCGGAGCCTGCCTTGGTGCAGTGATTACTCTGCCGCTCCAATTGTCTGCCGGCTACTTCATGCACGGCCAATTCGACCGTGTCCGAGGGTATGTCGAGGATTACGGTATCTTCGTTGCGGTATTTTGTATCGGAGGGCTAGCGCTTTTCTTCTGGTCGAAGCTGCGTGGCGAGGAGAGCCCCTAGCCCTTTTTTCTTGATGGATGAAGAGTTCGGTGATTACCCCTTCTTAGAGTAACTTTGGACCGATCCAGAAACTCGAGCCAAGGTATTGCCCATTTACGGCTGATGCCTTCGACGAGGTAGGGTTTCAATTCTCCGGCGGTTAAGGCCTTTTCATTGGAAAGGGCTTCTACAACTCTCGGGATGATCTGGTCCGCTATGGCCGCATCTGCGTAAAGGTCTGGCGCGAGCTTTACAAGCTCTCCGTGGTGGTGAAGACGTTGAATTACATCTCGCACGTCTCTGAGCGAGAGCTTAAGGCTCTGCGCTAAATCAGGAATTGCCTGAGGCAAAAGCCCATCACATCGAAGCTGTTCTTGCACTCGGCGCAGTACATTGGATTCCGATTTTGAGATAGATTCATGAGCTCCTTGCAGTCGAAGCAGCCCTTGGTTACGTCCAAGGCGCTCACCTTCAATACCAAGCTTAATCGCCTGTTGCAGCTCCGCCCGGGACCACCGTGTGAGCTTGGAATAAATGACACTCTCAGGAAGACCCTTGGCTTCTGGTCGTTCAAGAAGCTCAGTCTTGATTAAATCAATGATAGCTTGCCTTGCATCTTGTAGGTGCGAGGAGGGGGCAATATGACCTTCGCGAGTCTTCAGATCTTGATAGTCTCGAGATTTCAAAGCCTTGCTCAGCAATTTGGCAACTGGTGAGCTAAATCGTACGTTGACTGTTTCATGGGTGAGCGCTTCAACGCGGGCACCAAGGCCGATATATTGCAGTATGGCTTTATCGCTTTGACTCTCGTTAAGTACCTTTAGAGCTCGAAAGACACCTTTAAATTTAGGTTGGAGTGCATCGGTGATAGTACCGCCGGCGACAGTCTCGAATCCTTGTGCGGTTTGCGTTCTTAAAATGAACCGCAGACCACCTTGTAGCCAGCAAGGACGGTCAAATTCTAGAATACTATATTCCCCGGGATTTAAGTTTCCTCGTTTCACGCGAACTTGACGGCTGAATGTCCCACAGTGAAATTCTAAACCCTCTGGGAAATCCGCTTTGGGGAACCATTCAGCAAGCGAAGCCAAGACGGTACGGGAATGAACCATTTGCGTTGAGGATAACCAATCACCTCGTTGAATCTGCTTGGTGTCACGACCTTTAAAGGAGATTGCTAAGCGAGCGGGACCGTCAACGGTTGGGAATTCTTCTCCATGACGGTGAAGACTTTTTAATTCCAAAGGGAGGGGGTTCGGACTTGATTGGGAAAAGGCGAATATCGGTTTTTCCAGGGCGACTTTACCGTTGCGCAGAGTCCCTGTGACGACTCTTCCTTTGCCAACCATGCTAAATGCTCGGTCAACGGCTAAAATAGGCGCGTTGACTTTCGGGTGGCCTTCGCTGGAACTTCCAATCGACAGCAGGCTCTCTGCGAGTAAGTTCAGTCCCAATCCGTCCCGGATAGAGATGTTAATCACATCAATCGGCTTCAGCCTTTGGGTCTCAAAAAATTGGTTAATCTCTTCACGTTGCCACTCAATGATTTCCGCATCTGCTAAATCGCACTTTGAGAGGGCTACTATTAAGGATTGGACCCCGAGGAACTCCAGGACTCGTAGATGCTCGCGTGTTTGCGGCATGACGCCATCCTCGACCGAGATGACGAGAATGGCCGCTTCAATACCGCTGGCTCCGGAGGTCATCGTTCCTACGAACTTTTCATGCCCGGGAACATCGATTAAATCGATCTCGAACTCATCAGAAATTTGCCAACGGGCGAAACCTAACTCGATGCTCATACCGCGTTTTTTTTCTTCAGCTAAGCGGTCGGTGTCGGCCCCGGTCAGCGCTTTGACCAGAGAGGTCTTTCCGTGATCGATATGCCCAGCCGTTCCAACAACTAGACGACGCCTTTTGATATCTGTCATGACTGCGTTGCTAGAACTTTAGCAAGTTTATGAGCCGTGTTCTCGATTTGGGAAGGGTCGATTGTTCTTACGTGAACAAGTACGGCATTCTCCTGTATTCGGGTAACTATCGGGAGTGGGCTCGCTCGTAGAGCTGCATGAAGTTGCTCAGGCGAGTCTGTTTTGAGTTCTAAAGCCAGCCCGGGAAGTTCCGAATTTGGCATGGTCCCTCCACCAACGGTATCTGTGACATCGATAATCTTGAATTGGCGATCACCAAGGTGACTTGCGAGGGTATTTGCCCGTTCATCGAGTTGAG
>JAYYQC010000053.1:0-10586 GCA_036128675.1 Myxococcota bacterium
AATCACGGCATAATGTTCTACCGCGGCAAGCTCATCGATGGCCTGGTCGGTGACGCCATCCCAGCTTAGGACGCGTGCCCCGCCATCAAAGTCCAGTCGGTCGACGCCGGTCGGTGGTGCATGGGTGACCGCGCGTAGTCGGGTAGGAGCCCAATCTTGAGGGACCTCTTGGTCTTCGTTCCAGTCGTAGACATCGACCACGACACAGGCAGGCGCCTCTGAGCTTGGTGTCGTGACGTAGAAGGTCTCTTGGCTACCCGGTGCCAGCGGGTCGTCGTTACTCGAGGTGAGGGTACAGGGCTCGAGCGTCTCGCAGTCGCCAAAGCCACACTGGAAGGTGTAGCGAAGCGCGGCCTGGTTCGGCTCAGCCGGTGAGTCAAAGCGGTCGTTGGCCGGTGCGTAAAAGCTCACCGCCAGCGCTTCTTCGAAGGATTCCAGCGCCCAGCTCAGCGGTGCGGTCGGCGGGTTGTGTCGACTCCAAGCGGTGGCTGGCTGATGGGGTGAATTTGCCGGTGTGAGCGTAGGCATATTGCCCATGGCATCAACCGGAAGAAGCGCGACATAGTGATTTGCTTCGTCGCGGATTGACTCATTTAGTGTCACTGTCACCGATTCGTTGAGCAGCGCGGTCTCTAAGCTGAGTCGCTCGACGCTGAAGTCGTTCGCAGTGAGCAGCGCGCCGTCTTCCGCAGTGACGGTGCAATCAAATGGATTTGCTTCGTCCTCGGTTACACTGCATGCGACACTTCCGAAGGTTCGCGAGCCCACCACGAGCGCGTACTCGGTGATGGGGATCATCAGAGGACCATCGAGTGCCGGCCGGAAGCTAAGATCTAGGGTTTGGACCTCTTCACCGGTGCTGAGCGCGAAGTCGAGGCTAGAGACAAGCTCGGGAATCTCGGTATCGATGTAGTTTACCCCGACGATGGCTGACTGCGATGCACTTTCGCGACCTTCGGCTGGGGCGTGGGCTTCGTCTTCGACCGTTACGCGGAAGCAGTATCGGGTCGTTGGGTTAAAGCCGGTTAATGTGAACGTGGCTGCGGTACCACCCTCGGTTGGTATAAGTGCAACACTCTCGCCACCTACCTGATGGCTGGTGTGGACCGTATCGAGGAGCGATGGTTCGCATTCTGCGACTTCGAAAGGCCATGCGCCAGATTCCAAAGTGATTGTGGTGGCGGTGCCGGCGAAGCCATCATCCCCGGGCATGGTAAAGCTCAGGGTAATCTCCTCCGGCGTCTCATCGAGCCGGGTTGCACTTACGACGGCAGCTGCAGGTGGTGTGAGTCCGGTCCAGCCGGTTGCCTCGGTCCCCGCGGTCTCGCAGGCACTTCCATCGATTGTGATGCAGTTGTCCAGCGCGACCACTGAGCAGGTCTGAGGGCTCTCTGGCAGAAGGCCCGAGACGAGCGCGCGGATAAAGCCGTCTTCGTCCACCTGGGGTTGATTGAGAACCTCTTCGGGTGCGTTTGCACAGACAAGGCGGTAGCTTCCCACCGCGCGGCAGACATCGCGCCACTGACCGGCCGGGCTATCGCAGGCTGGGGTCCACGCGAGCTCAACCGAGGTCTCGCTTGCGGTCGTGATGCTGAGGTCATCGACGGCATCCGGTGCCGCCCAGTCACTCATGATGAAGGTCGATGTAAACGCTTCGCCGGCATTGCTGCATTCGTCGACCGCGCTCAGCGCAAGATGGTACTCTGCGTCGCCCTCGAGGTAACCCAGCGAGATGACCTCGTCGTTGCCCGGTGGCAGCGGTGGTCGAAGTGCCGGCACCTGAACATCGACGCGGGTGCCATCGTCGAGTGTCTTTTGCAAGGAGAGCTGGTAGGACGCAGCCGAGCTCCCGCCGTCGCCATCATCGCCTGGGGCCACAAAGTCGACCAGTGCTTCGCCGCTCTGGAGCATGGTGATGGTGCCGACGATCGCGGAGGGCGGCTCTCCAGCGGTGCAGCCTTCAATAAACGCGAAGTCCGAGAAGAGTCCGGCATTACCCACCATATCAATCGCCTGTATCCGTCCCATATAGAGACGCTCGGCGAGCAGCTCATCGCTGAGTGGGACGGTCACGGTCCGGCCTGGGGTCCAGCCATCGGCTTCAATCTCGAGTGTATCGAGCGTCAATGCGTCCACCGGTCCGTATTCGATGCGGTAGTGCATGACACGGTCGCCGGTATTGGTCTCATCCGGCTCGATGAAGGTCATGTCGAGGCTTGGCCCGTTGAGGGCTAGGAGCGGTGTCTCGATGGTCTCCGGCGGGAGGTTGCGCTCGGTTCGGATCCAGGTGCTCGGTGACGGTGCGCCTTGAACACCATCGGCATCGATGGCGCGGACTGAGACCGCGTAGAGCTGATCATCGACCAGCTGGTCGAGGGTGAGTGGCGTTGCCGCACAGTCAGCCTCTGCGTCCACTGGGATAGTCCAGCCGCTCTGCCAGGTATCCGGCGTAAGCCGTGCGTAGGCATACGAGACTTCGAGCCCTGCGGCGCAGCGCCCCAGTGTGGGGCTTGAATGCTGAACGAGGCTGAGCTCGGCGGTGGAGGTCGTGATGGTACCGGCTTGGGGTGCTTCTGGTGCCGAGAGCGGCAGGACTGGGATGGGGATCGAGTTCTCATGGCCGCCTTTGGTATTGCCGTCTTCATCGGTGGCTAGGGCGCGGTAGCAGAGGCGCTTGCCGAGCGCATCGGCGTGGTTCAGTTCGGGGTAGAGAGCGGAGAGACTGACCTCAAAGCGCGCGGGCTCAAAGCCGGCATCCCCAAGCGACAAGACGGCACTCGCGGTATCTTCAAAGCCCCGGCAGGCTTGGCCTGGTGAGACGATTGCAAACTCCATCGTGACCGCGGCGGTGGGTTCTTCGGGACGGTCATCCCAGGAGCCTTGGACGTAGACCTCTGGCGTGAACCACTCTGCAACACTGCGCCGCGTATAGAGGAGGGCGGTGATACTCGCGTCCAGCTCAACCAGGTTGCCCTCCGCATCGTAGGCGCGCAGGGTGAGGATACCTTCGGCGATGCTGTCACCGAGCATGAAAGCCTCAACGGTGTCGTTGTCTTGGGTGGCGCGGGTCCAGAGCGTGTCGGTCTCGGTCTCAAGCTGAACCGTGAGACCTTCGAGTAGGTTGTTCTGATCGCTGATCTCCAGGGCGTAGACCGGCTTATCCGCGCTGACCAGCCACTCGAGGCGGGCCACCTCAGTCGCAGCATCGGCGATATGGTCGCGGAAGCTGACGCGCGCACTCTCAAGCGGCTGCGGTGGGATGGTGTCGAGGGTCGAGAACTCAAGGGCTGCGGTCGGAAGGCTGGGATTTCCTCTTTCGTCGAGTCCAACACACTGAATCACCGCGCGCTGGTTTGGAACAAGTCCACTTACCCGGATACCACCCGGTGCGCCGCCGGCAGCCAGCGTGATGCTCTGCAGGTCGGCGGCTATCGCTTCATCGCAATTATCGCACGCTGCAAGAAGGGGTGGATTGTCACCCAGACACTCGGGCGGCACCGCAACGATGGGATTGCCATCACCGTCGGTCTCAAGCTGACAATAGCTTGAGCAGCCATCGCCATCGATGCGGTTGCCGTCGTCGCAGGTCTCGGTCGCATCTTGAACCCCGTTGCCGCACGCATCACCGCAGGTATAGGTGCAGCTGGTATCTTCAGCCCGCATCGGAAGCTGGAGTGGTAGCAGGTCGTCGGGCACCGCGGTCTCGCCCAAGCGTCCATCGCCCCAGCACTCAACGCCACCTTGTCGGTCAGCCCCGCAGGTATACCACCAGGAGGCCGAGACCATCGCGCCGTCCATGTCCGCTGGCGCGGTGGACTCGCCGTAGCGGTTGGCACCCCAGCAGCGGATACTCTCGTCGGCAAGCAGCGCACAGGTATGGCCCCAGCCGGCCGAGACGCGGACGGCTTCACCCAGGTCATCTGGGACACCGCTCTGACCGTAGCGGTCGAAGCCCCAGCAATAGACGCTGCCATCCTCTTTGACGACACAGGTATGGTACCAGCCCGCGCTCACATCACGGGTCGGGCCTAGGTCCGCGGGGACCTCGGTCTTGCCGTATTTGGCGTGACCCCAGCAGTGGACTTGGCCGGCCGCATCCCGGGCGCAGGTATGGGCCAGCGACGCGGAGATCTGCTCCACACCTTCGAGCTCCGGCGGTACATCGAGGAAGCTGTGACGGTCGCGACCCCAGCACTGAACCTTCCCGCTCTCGAGGATGGCGCAGCTGTAAGCATCGCCGGCGGTGACTGCGACGGCGGGCTCAAGGTCATCGGGTGGGGTGGCTTGGCCGTGGCGGTCGTAGCCCCAGCAGTGGACCGCCCCATCCAGGCTAACGCCACACGAGTGCCAGGTACCGGTGGTCACGGCCTTGGCTTGTCCTAAATCGGGATGGACGGTGGCTTGGCCTTGGCCATTATAGCCCCAGCAGCGAACCAGGCCGTCTTCTTGGACGGCGCAGCTATGCGCGCCACCGGAGGCCAAGAGCTCACCCGGGGTGGCTTCGTCTTCACAGGCGGTTGGGCCTGGATCTTGGCAGGCCGCAGCGTCGCCGCATGCTTGGCCACTGAAGACCACGTCTAGACTGTACCGGTGCCAATCTTCATCTTGAACAACGCCTTCTTCCGTACTTGTGAATTCGCCTCCCAGGTAAAATCCAGTTCGGTTTTCGCCGTTCCAACCGGCGTTTCGCTGCATACTTACATCGACCAGTGAGACAGCGGGGTGTTGCGGATTCCCACAGCGGTGGTGCGAACCCTCGTCGGCAGGAACCTGGGAGATAGAAAAGCCCATCGTGCCGGCCTGTGGTCCCATGCTGGCATCCCAAGAGGCGCGGAATGACCTCATTGATTGCCCTTGTTCCCTCAGATGAACCGTATTCCAATCAGCGCTCAATAAGAGCGTCCCGCTTTCAGTTCGTTGTCGACCATTGCAGCCACCGTTTTCAAACCATCGTTCGGTCGAGTCGAATTGCTCTTCGAGCAGCGATTCGCCTCGGCTCTCAATTTGAAAGTTGTCGATTCGAACGTTGGCATGCTGCCAGGCCTGTCTGGCTCCGGCCCCAAACTTTGGTTGGATCGTTTCGGGTAGTCCTGCCATCTCAACAACACGCGATGCCACCTCAACCCCATCAATCGAAAAAGTGAGCGCGGCCTGACAGCCCTCGTAGACCTCCAAGCGCTCGCCGCCGCAATCGGCTGGACAGCTGGCCAGGGTCTCATCGCCTAGACAGACGCCATCACCGCAAAAGCGCGGAATAGCGGTCTCGGCGCAGACCGACGGTGGCTCGGAGAGGGCCTGCTCTTTGATAAGCTCGCAGCGATAATCCACCGCCGCGCCTTCCAGGCCATCGTCACCAGACGCCAACCAGCCAATATCTACGCCGTCTTCGTAGCGCTGCGTGACCGCGAGGTTGGTGGGAGCCGAGGGTGGTAGGGCCGGGGTGACGATCTCGCTGATGTTGGAGATTGCACCTTGGTTGCCGGCATCGTCTTCGGCTCGGATCGCAAATTGGTACGTCTCTTCCGGCGCAAGCTCAGTGACCGGGGCCCACTCAAGCTCACCGCCTAAGCGCGGGCTTGCACTTGGGTAGCTCTCGCCCGAGTCAAAGTCCGCATCTGGGTCCCAGCTGGTATCGCTGGAGCCACGAAGCGCGTAAGTCTCGGCCAGGCCTTCCAGGCCATCGTCGCCGGGGGCGGTGAAGGTAAACGCAGCATCGAAGCGGCTCTTATACGCCCGCACCTCAAGCTCACCCAGCCAATAGATGCTTGGGTCTTCGGGGGCGGAGAACGAGGTCGAGTAGGTGGTGGGCTTAGGCAGTGGACCACCGTTGAAGACGGTCTCGCCTAAGAGCTCTGGGTCGGCGTAGACCAGGCTCGAGCCAAAGTCTTCTTCGGGGGCTGGCGCATCGTCTTGGGGCTCTTCGGTACCACCTAGACGGATGGCGCGGATCCAGTGACCCCCCAGTGGGATTTCAAAACGCTCAGGTCCCAGCAATGCCTCGTCGGCATCGGTGGTCATCACCTTCCAGGGCACAAAGTTCTCACCGTCGGTACTCAGCTCAACCGCGACCACCGGGGGCAGGCGTCTATCGGGTAAGCGTCCAGCCGGGGCGTGGAGCGTGAGGCTCTGCCCGAGGATCGGCTCGGCGTAGGTCAGGGTCAGCGTCTCACCGGCCCACTGGGCTAGGGTCGAGGTATCGCCATCGGTGACCTCGCCGGCAAACGCATTGAGCAGGGTGCCAGTGCTGCTGGTGGTCACAAAGTCGTCGCGCCGGTCACCGGGCGCCGAGAGAAAGCCGGTGAAATCATCGATGCGTGCGGGTGGAATGATATCCCCATCGGCGGAGGGATAGCTGCGCGCGATGTTCGAGAGTGGTGACCAGGTCCGTGTGTCGTCTTGAGAACGGAGTGCAAAGAAGATGACGGTGTCTTCAAGTCCATGCGCGACGTCCACCGTGATGGTACTGCCAGGTTCAGCTACCTCAACCGGAACCTCGGTTGCGCTCTCAAATGAGAGCAGGTCCATCGGCATCAAACTGTAGCGCAGGGAGTAGGCGCGCGGTATATCGCCGGAGCCATCGGCCGGCGCAGTGAAGCTTACGGTGGTGGTTATGAGGTCTTCGGAGCGGGTAGCGCTCAAGTTCGTCACCGCCGGAGGTGGCACATAGGCGGTTTGGGCCGTCGCAACATTGGAGACCGGCGAGACATTGCCAGCCGCATCGGTGGCGGTTAGGGCAAACCAGTACTGCGTCTCAACTGCGAGGTTGCCGATATTGGTCAGCTCAAGCGCGCCCTGGCGCAGTGGTGCGGGGTCATTCCACACGAAGCTCTGACCCCCCGCAAGGCTCTCTACGGTGTCGAAATCCTGTGCTTCAAAGGCTTGAGCCGCGTAATGCACGGTATAGAAAGCTGCAGCACCAAATTGTGGGTCGTCGCCCGGCGCACAAAAGTAAAGATCCAGCGCATTTTGAGATTCGGGCGCACCGCCGACCGCGAGATGGTCAACGACCGTGTAGTATCGGTCGCCAGGTTGTGCGGTTGTAGTCTCGAAATCGACCTTAAGGTACCGACTCTGATTCGACGGGAAGCGCAGGGTGAGGGGTTCTGAACCATCACCCATGACCAAGCCGTGCGCACTGGTCAGCGGCTCCCAGGTGACCGCGTTGTTTGAAGCTGAAACTTGAACGGTGCTGGCGAATGCCTCTGGATAGAGCTGGGAGGGATGAATGCGTAGCTCCCAGTACGGGTTTGTCGCCTCGCCCATATCGAGGATCACCCACGCGGTATGCGCCGTATCCCGTGGTGCGGAGGCCCAGGCGCTGCCGGCGGCCTGGTTTTGAAGGTTTTCGGCTTGCCACGAATCACCCATTTCGCCTGAGGTCGAGCGAATGGTGTAGCCAAGGTCGAGGGCGGTGCTGGCGGAGGCGGTTAAGTCAACAACCTGAGGGGGTGGGGTTGTATCGGTGAGCTCAAGCGAGGGGCTATCGGCCCAGCCACTTAGAGATCCGGTTGCACTGCGGGCGCGGAGTGCCGCGTAGACAGCACCGCTGGTCTGATTGGCGTCGAGTGTAAGGGTGCGCTCTGTAGCATCCACGTTGGTCTCGACGAGAAGGATGGGTGCGTCGTCATCGATGTCCGAAGGCCGGAAGAGCGCCACATCGAAGCCTAAGAGTCCCTCCGGAGCCAGATACTCCCAATTGAGGATGACCTCGCGCGGCGCTTCGCCGAGGGTAAAGCTCAGCACTGTAGGGGCCTCGAGTGGGGCCTGGTCACCGGTCAGTGCATTCCCAATATGGATACGCTTCCCACTTCGAATATTGCCGGTCACCCCGGTCTCAGCAAGCTCATCGCCGGTGGCGATCAGGTGGGCTTCGATGGCTCGACCGCTCAGTGCCGGATGCTTCGCTTTCAGCAATACTGCCGAACCGGCCACGAGGGCGGCTGAGGCCGAGCTACCGCTTAGGGAGCCTAAGGCTTCATAGCCTGTCTCTCCCGGAATCAATGCATCGACCGCGACCCCAGGTGCAGCGAGGTCGACCGATACTTCGCCGTAATTACTGGTCTCGGTGAGCTCATCGTCTTGATTGCTCGAGGTTACAGAAATCACACCGTCGTAGCTGTAGCTGGCGGGGAAATGCGGATAGAGGTCGTTGTTTGAGCCTTGGTTGCCCGCCGCAGCGATGAAGAGACCGCCGTTATTGACGAAGTCTTGGATCGGCTCAGCGTCTAAGCCGGCTGACTCTAAATAGCGCCCTGAGAAACCCGCAACAATGATATCCGCACCATTTTGAGACGCGTATCTGATACCATTACTGATGTTGAAGAGGGTACCCTTACCGTCTTCACCCAGGACCCGCACTGGCATGAGCTGGACTTCCCATGCGACGCCTGGGATGCCTCGGCCATTGTCCCCAATCGCGCCAATGATGCTCGCAACCGCGGTACCGTGACCGGCATAGCTTTCATCAATCGGTGAAGCATCCTTGGCCACGAAGTCATAGCCATTTGTATCATCAACAAAGCCGTTACCGTCGTCATCTCGCCCGTTGTTGGGGATCTCTCCGAGGTTGGACCAGATATTGTTGGCGAGGTCGGGATGGCTGATATCGATGCCGGTATCCAACACGGCGACGACAATCTCGCGGCTGCCGACGGTGGTATCCCAGGCGTAGGGTGCACCAATCTGACGCAGAGCCCAGGCGGTGCCATCGGTCCAGTGGGTATCGTTGGGGATACGATTTGTCTCGAGGATGTAGTTTCGCCGAATCTCGACCTCGAAATCAGCGTTGTTGAGTGCGGTGACTGCTTGGTCGGCGGTAAACGGAGCCGGGAAGGTGATTCGGGTCCAACCTGAGGATGACTCGAGCGGGGTGTTGCCGTTTGCGTTTAGGGTCCAGCCGCGCTCGCGGCAGAAGTCTTGGAGGACCGCGAAGGCCGTATTGCCTGCGAGACGGACGATGAGCTGGTCGTTTTGGTAGACAGCGCCGTTGGCTGCACGGTGAAAGTCCGTGCGCTCCTCGGTCGTCTCACCCTCACCACATGCCGTAGCGAAGCCAATGAAGACGAGCATCGTGATTAGCCGTACCTTATTGAATTGCATAGCTCCCCAAGCCTCAATCCCAACAGGAAACCTTAATATGGAAGGCGAAGTCCTGTCTCTGTAGGTGTAGGTAATTGTTTTCGCAGACGGTAGGACAATTCAATTCAGTCCTTCGCTTGGTCGTGACCACGCTCACCAATACGTTGGGTAAGCCAGTCGCTTTCCTACGATCGTCGGTGTCGACCTTCGACAGTCTCGACACCGATTTCGTCATGTATGACAGTGTGCCCAAATGAGGGTTTCAATGATTTCAGTAGCTTAGATGTTGGCATCAATCATGCTCTTCCAGAGGTATCGAAGGAGAGATGACATGTTTACAACTGTGAATGAAGAAGTTGCCGCACTCGAGAAGCTCTGGAGCGAGGAAGAGGACATCAATGTCCTACGTGCTCGATTGACGATTCGACTCGAAGGGCTCAAGGCGCGCTACCGTCAGGGCCGACCAGGCTTTACGGGTACCAATATTCAAAAAATCGAGGCGCTCTTTGAGGGCCTTAAGCTTGTCGATAGTCTCGAGCAAAAACTCCAGGGTGCCGATATGCAAGACTCTTCGAAACAACATCGTCGCATCAAAGACGGGCTTCGGCTCGCTAAGCTCTTGGGCGATACTGCGCTCGCTCAGCGCATGACAAGCGCGTTTCGCAAGGAGCTCTCAGAGCTAAAAGTGAAAAACGAGCGACAGGTCGGATGGCACCCACAGATGGCACCGCTCTATTCTTCCTCGCTCTCGATGGCTTCAGTGACCTGTTGAATCAAGTCCTGAACAAGGGCCAAGAGGTGTTCCAAGGCCTCGAGGCGGCCTTCCTCGCCCAATCGGTAGATGAGATTTGTGACGGCCAGTGGGAGCACCGATGGAGCGTCTTTTGGACCACGGGAATAGGTAATAAAGCCGTCGAGAAAGCTTCCGAGCTGCTCCATCGTGAGGGCTTGGTGGTTCTTGTGCCCTTTTCCGGACATCCAGGCGCGGATCTGGCTGGACGAATACTCTAACCCGTTGAGATGGAAAATTTCACGGATGTCTTCGTGGCGAAGACTCAACGAGATGACGAGCTTCTTGAGAATTTGACCGGGCGTCACGGGCTACTCCTTCGTAAAGACCGGTCTCTCTCAAAGATGTGTCGCTTCGTCTAGCTTATTCGCACTCGATGATGACACCGCCGCCGGTGCCGATTTCCCATTGAGGACCACACCATGCGGTGAAGCATCCAAAGCCGAGATTCACACCGTTGCAGGTCCAGCCTTCTGGTGCGCCCGCAGCAACGCAGTCGGCAGTCACATCACATTCTTGCGAACAGTAGGGAATATCTTCGGAGTCGCTTGGATTGTCGACGCAGTAATTGGCCACACCTGTGCAGTCTTCGGTTGCTGCGCAGCTTGCGTTCCAGTCGTCGCCCGTACCTGGCTCTTCATCAACTGGGTCTGAAGCATCTGTAGCATCTGTAGCATCCGAAGCATCTGTAGCATCCGAAGCATCTGTAGCATCCGAA
>JAYYQC010000054.1:0-2736 GCA_036128675.1 Myxococcota bacterium
TGAGCCACCCGCGGGCAGCAATCGCCCCGCCGCCATCTTCGAGGACAACGACACCCGTAGTGTTGCTGGATTCACTACTCGACAGTGCAATGACTTCGTTGAGGGATTGTCTCTCCACTCCGTCGAATGGATCGCAGAGAGGCGCATTGAGATCGGTATAGGGCGCAAGCTCACCTATGACGCCAACTTCGGTATGCGTACAACCGAACAACACGGTCACAAGAAATGAGTAGCGAAGCGTGGTCCGCATTAGCCGAGATAGTTGTGTGAATCTTTGCATCTCGAAACTCTAACGTCTGTTGAGAGTCAGGCCAAAATTTACCGTAAATGGCGTGCCATTATTTTGGAGCACCTACATTTATGAATGATGCTGGGAGGAGATAAAGGAAGGATTGCCATGAATCAGAGCAGACGTTGCATGACGAAACCAAAAGCCGCCTGGATTTCTCAGGCTGAGTACTCCTCGCGGACCAACCGCTCAATTGAGAGAGTTCGATACTTGGAGCAGCTTCGACCTCTCATTCAGGCTCATGCCGAGCAGTATTTTCAAGCCCATCCCGATGGTGAGCAGGTGACGTTGGCTTGTTTAGAGGCGATTGAGGAAACGAATCTTGAACGGCTCTCGGTTGAGTTCGGCTTAAGTTGCAGGACCGTTAAGCAGGATCTAGGGATCTTAGTACCACTCGTGCTCATTGAGCTGGTTGGAGCCGATGGCCTGGAGACCTATCGCCATAGTGAGTCACTGAAGAACTCGACTCGAAGCTGCCCAAAGAGCTTTGCCCAGCGCAGCTGGGTATCGCGGTATACCCCACATCGGTTGACACAATTCGGACGGATGCGGCTATCAGATCGACGACTCAAGCGTCCGTCATTAGAGCCGTCGCGAACCCAACCAGCCGCTCGGACAGCCAAGCCAAAGCCAATGCCGGTTCATCTTCTTTAAAAACGTCCGATGCTTGGTTCAGAGCGTTGGCTCCAGTTTTCAACGACTGGAATTTGAATGCATTTTGAGCGATTCTCACTCGCATGGCATTAGATAAGACTCCCAGCACGCCCGAGATTCATGCGGTTCTTCAGAACGCAACGCTTCGCTATTCTCAAGTATGGGAAGACTATAAACTACTTTTTGACGGTTTAGATCTGAAGCCGGCCGATCACGTCGTCTCCATCGGTAGTGCAGGCGACAATGCATTGGCGTTGTTGGCCCGCGGCGTTGCGAGTGTTTCGTCGGTCGATCTCAATCCCGCCCAGACTGCACTCTGTGAACTTAAAAAAGTCGCGATTTCTAAAGTTGACTATGCCGAGTTCGCAGACCTCTTGGGTGCAGGGAATACGGAACGAGGACTTCGGGTGTATCAAACCATCAAGTCTGAGCTATCTGAGCGCAGTCTGGCCTATTGGGAAAGTCATCAAGATATTCTGCAGCGTGGAATTCTGCATTCCGGTCGCCTCGAACTCTTTTGGAATAAGATGAGGGAAGACGTTTTCGAAACATTTGTGTCGGAGGACTCGCTCTATAAATTCATAGCAAGCCGAGACCTTTCGGAACAACGGATTAATTTTGAGCGTTTTTTCTCCGGCGAAGCATTTTGCACCGCATTCAAAGAATTTACAGATAAAAAGAATGTAGCAAAACATGGACGCGATATTGCCCAATACAAGTACGTGGATGCTGACGATATTGGTGGCTTCTTTTTCCGCCGGTTTCGCCATGTATGTACCGAGGTACCGATCGCCGATAATTTCTATCTCCACTATCTCTTTTTCGGACGGTATGAATCGCTGTCGCAAGGACCATTCTATTTACGTCCGCAAGTCTACGAGACATTGGTTCGGAGAATTGACCGTTTTGAGGTAGTAGAAGAGTCGCTCGATGTCTTTGTAGCCCGTGGCGAGAAGCCATACTCGAAAATGAATTTATCGGACCTTTTCGAATATCTCTCGATTGATGAAACCGACCATTTCCTTGCCGGTTTGTCGGAGAACATGGTCAAAGGCGGCAGGATCGCGTTTTGGAACCATCTCAACGAACGTGGTCCCAGCTCTACTCTCAAGTTGAAATTAGATGAGCATCGATCTCTCGGACAAGAGCTTTTTACTCGAGATCGCACCTTTTTCTACAGTAATTTCAGAGTCTTAGAGGTCATCTGACTCTTGGGTTTCGTTTCGAGAACACTATTTCCTCTACTCTCTCGTCGATTTAAAACTCTGATTGGTCCCGAATTTTAGGGCCAATAGCCTTTACGGTATCCGCTCTGTCTCCTAGGGTCGTAGGGTAGTGTAGTCACGCCGAATACACTTACGCATAGGGTGGGGAAATCATGATTTATCGAGTAGCTGTTTATTGCACAGCCCTGGGTCTTCTTGTGGGCTGTGGTGCTGAGACGCCTGAGCAAAATGAGCCGAAGATTCGTTACGTTACCAACAAGTCGATTGCCGGAGTCAGTATGGGTGGCGGAGCCGCTGCTCAGATTGGGCTGAGTCAGCCCGAACGCTGGGACTTCGTAGGTATTCTGGGGGCACCACTCGTGGACCTTCAAGGCTTTGCTCGTATGATCCGAAGGGGTTGGATGGGCGGTTTTTGCTCGCTCGAATATTTAGAGACATTACACGCAGAGGGACATGATTTAGAAAGTGAGGTAGCATTCTGTGGTCTGCATACAGAACGGTCGCTGCAGAATCTCAAACCGGAGCGCACTGTCGTCCCGATGGAGTGGTTGGAGCCTTCCGCACAGC
>JAYYQC010000055.1:0-10000 GCA_036128675.1 Myxococcota bacterium
CCAAAGTGGCGACTCGCTATTTCGTCCAGATCATGCGCTTCATCAAACACAACGTAGTCATGGCGGGGGATAAGCTCGGCGTTTCCTCCAGTTACTGACATCCGAAGAGATGCATCTGAAAGATAGAGATGATGATTGACGATAATGAGATCAGCATTCTGTGCTTCTTGTCGATTGCGGGTGACCCAACATCGTTCCCACTCATTGCACTTTCGACCTGAGCATTGTTCGGCGGTCGCGGAGACCTCACGCCACCAAGGCGAGTCATCGCTCAGGTCATCGAGCTCCGCGCGGTCACCGGTCGAAGTCTCAACCCGCCAATCCAGAATGCGCTCTTGCAGCTGGCGTTCTTCGGTGTTGGGTAGAAATTTCTGTCTTGAGAATCTGTCGGCTCTGACATGGCAAAGATAGTTCGACCGCCCCTTCATGAGCGCCATATTCCAGTGTTGTCCCATCACTTCGCGCAGAAGAGGTCCATCAGTGTGGATGATTTGCTCTTGAAGGTTTTTGGTACCCGTCGAAACGACGACCTTCAAACCAGAGTCCAAAAGGGGGACGAGATAGCCGAGGGTCTTACCGGTGCCTGTACCCGCTTCGGCAACCAAGTCATCTTCGAGCTCGACCGCGTCCGCGATTGCCTGAGCAATTTGAGCTTGGGGTGGGCGGACCTCGTATCCCTCGATGACCTCTGCAAGAGCGCCATCGGCACCAAAGTACTTGTCCATACTCTTGGTCATAGCTCGACCTTCCGACTCACGTCTGCTTCCGGAATCACTGGCTCAGGGATGGCGAGGTGGGTGACCTGCGTAATTCCAATCACAAGGGGAAGCCATAGGCTTGCCAGCAAGAGTTGACTACCAAGACCTCGTTGGGTCTCCGAAGCCTTCACTGGATTGCCGAAGAGATGAAGGACGCTGAATCCGGCCCAAACCCACCATGTCATCGCCACCTTCATGGGCAGGCTGAACGCAAAGAGGGTGAGGGCAACGAGTGTGATCAGGGAGACGGGTAGATGGAGCCCCGGTAGCAGGGTTCTAAGAACTTGTCCTCCGTCTGTAGCTCCAATTGGAAGGAGTTGGAGGCCAGAGAGGAGAAGCCCCATCCAGCCCGCGACTTGAAGCGCATTGAGCTCCAGCCCAAGTCCAAGCTGCCCCAATAACTGGATAAGAAGTGCTTGGGAGCCAAAGTCGATCTCGAGAATATACGGCGTGTCGAGGAGGATGAGTTGTCCAATGAGTAGACAGCAAAGCGAAGCCGCAACGCCGAGTAGAGGTCCTAGAAGCGCGTGCCAGCCCGGATTCTTTAGCGCAAGCGGTGTTTGAGTCGTTTGAACCCCACCAAGACTAGGCAGGATGAGTCCAGGTGCTGGAAGCCATAAAGGTGGTCCGTCGAATTCATTTTGTGCCATGAGTGCATGGCCAAGCTCATGCGCCAGAAGAATGGTGGCGAGTCCAGATGAAAAGGCTCCGAGTGAACTGAGGACATCGCCGTGATGGGTCAAAAAGAGGTGAAGTCGAGCGAGGTCGAGAACGCTGCTATTACTGAGCCAAGCGATATAGGTCCAAAGAGCACACAGGATGGCGAAGAGGAGAGACAGCCCACTTAGTGTATAGGCTAAGCCACCGGGGGTGGTTTGCTTGCTCTCCGTTACCGATTCCATTTGCGTATCGTCTCACTGAGCTTCACTTTTGGGAGTCACTGTTGATCACTGAAGCGTCTTCTTCGAGCGCCCATTCGGCCACCCGATTATCCTTGAGGGTAAGCACGAAGAGTTCGCGGTCAATATGGCCATCCTCTAGGAACTTAAATTTACCGGTAAGCCCCTCTGTCGTCTGCGAGAGAAGAGCTTGTCGTAGGGAGTTTCGATTAACTGTCGTCGACTCTGATAAGATTGCATTTAGTAGGCTTCCGGTATCGAAAGCGACTGCGTCAGGCATTGTTGTCGGAGCTCGCTCGCCGCTCTCACGCAAGGCAGTGTCGAGCAACGCGAGCTTTGCATTGTCGGTTTGACGAAAGAATCCATCCACAAAGACGGAATTCTTACAGTACCGCCCACAGCTTCGAGCCAGTCGAGGGTTATTCCAGGTGCTGCCGCCCATGAGGCGAACGGGTCTGAGTTCTTCATAGCCCAATGACTTTTTCATGCGCTCAAGCTTTTTGGGATCGAGTGTCATAATGACATCCTCGACTGCGAGTGCTGGTGCGATAAGTCCGATATTCTTTACGCTGTCCGGGATAATGATTGCGTCGAAATCTACCAATGGGCGTATAGTCTTCTCCAGCTTTTCTATCGCGGATTTGAATCGGTGTGAGGGTAGCTTTTGAGCTTTGAGCTCGTCGAGAGCCTGTCGGTAATCGTCGCGCGCATAATGATAGTGGCGGCCAACAAGCTTTGAGGCTTGGGTCTTGAAGGTCGTTGCGTTGTAAGCATATTGCTCTACCCCCCGAACCTCTCCGCCTCGGGCAATTACCTCATCCCAGAATGCATTCATGAAGCTCCGACCGTAGTTGGTTGAAGGGTGGAGGAGCGCGAAAGATTTATATTCGAGAGCCTCGAATGCAATTTTTGCCAAGCCTCGTGCTTGCTGGCCTGGCGTGATGCCCATTTGAAAAGCCCAGGGGCTGACATGGACTTGGTTGTCCGCATGCGAAAGTGTGAGAGTCGGGACACCGTAGTCGTCCGCTTTCGCGACGGCGGTAGGGACGACGCGTGACCGAAAGGGACCGATCACCGAGATGACATGATGCTTCAGGACGAGGTTATCGAAGGCCTTTGATGTTGTCGCCGGGTCACCTTTCGAATCTTCGAAAATGAGTTCGATAGAGCTGTCCTTGAAGGCGGTCTGTAGTGCCGTTTTCATTCGTCGTCCAAAGACACGATCTCGACCAGAGAGTGGGAGTAGGACGCCCACCTTCGACTTCGCTACGGTCGTTCTCGCCGAGATTCGTTCTGAGATAGTTTTGATACGCTGATTGTAGGTGACGTTCGGTCGCGCCGTCTCGGTTGCGATGATATTCAACGCAAGGTCGAATTTCTGTGTGTGATAGTTTCGTGCAATGAGCTCGAAGCCAATAAGGTCGCGGAAAGGTCCCCATTTGGGAATATCCTGGACATCGTTCCAAAGTTGGCTCAGCTTTTCTAGGTTGAGCTCGGAATGAATGAGGTCGGTACCAATTGATGTAAGTTTAGAGCGTTGGCTCTCGGTGATATCTGACAATGCGAGAAGATCTAAAACGACATAAATAGCATCGGCTCCTCTTCCTACTTCTCGCATCGCGTTTGCGTATCGAAGACCAACGTCTATCTTGCCGTTAAGGGACTCGCTTGAGTTAAAAAGAGCACCTAGAAGCTGGGCAGCTTCATCATACAGTTCAAGGCTCATCAGGACCTCTGCATATTCGGTCCGAGTGGAGTCAGTATCTGGGTGGTCGGGGCGGAAAAAGAGGGCACGACGGTAGAGGTCGAGGGCACCTGTTTGGTCTCCCGCGTTCACCATTGCTCGTGCTCGAACAATAAGAATGTCGACTGCGGCTAGACTGCCCGGGAATTTGGAAAGCACCTCGTTTTCAAGCATCTCAGCTTGGCGGTTATCACCGGTAGCGCGTGCTGTGGCTGCACGTGATGCGATGGTGGCTGCTTCCTTTTCCTCGCTCTCCGAGGCTAGGTTTGGCGCTTCGATTGGACTGCCGTCGGCACTGGTAGGAGCCGGGATTGGTGGCAATGGATTGCATGCGACAAGAATGAGGGCGCAGATCGCGATGCTAAGCTCAACTTTAAATTTTCCAAAGGTCACCTTGGATTTCCTCCTCACATTCATCACCGGGATGGTGTGTGCTAGGACGGTTCATACTGACTCGTGAGGGAAGGTCAACGATAGACGCACGATAGCTTAAAGAAAGCGCCTAGGGAGTCTCTTTTGATTCGTCGGTCATCCGCCAAACAATGGATTCGACAATCGACGCGGCAATTGAAGCGTAAAATGATGCAGCAAAGGTGTTCGTAAGGGTCTTTGCGTCCTTGCGTGCCTCGATGCTTAAACCTGGGTCTTCCACTTTCTGGTATTGCCAGAGGCTAAGGCTCGCGAGGGTGATCTGACTCATTGCCCAAAGCGTCCCGGAAATGGGTCGAGACTGAGAGAATTGTGCCACCCCGAGTGGCATAAAGTCGTAAATGCCGAGGTTGCTTTCTAACCGCTCTGAGGGTGGTGAAGTGAGGATCGATAAGTGGTCTTGGATTGGGTAGCCACTTTTCAAGATGCGCTCGAAGGTATCTGCCTGAGTTACTTTAATGTCTCGTTCAGTCTGGTTGGCCAGAATTTGTAGGACCTGGAAACAAAGCGGAGCACACTGCTTAAGCTTGCCGGTCGATGGATTGGATTCGAACTCGGGAAGGAAAATCAACGCCTGATGAGCACCCTCCTGCAAACGCAGTTGTCGAACTAACGATGTGTCTTGTTCGTTTTCTAACCAAACCCGACTCAGCTGAGGCGGTAGCGTGACCTGGTTCAGTCCGGGCTTCAAAGTGGTGAGTTTTTTCCCATCCGTGACCAATGTTCCAGCTTGAGATGTCCAGATATCGATGGTTCGCATTGGAGCCTCTCGAAGAGCACGCGCCTTCTGCCACGCAGCAACTGTGCGAGGAGGGAACCGCGCCAAGGTCGGTTCAACCATCGGGAATAGGCTGAGCAGTTGCTCTAAGATTCGCTCGCTTTTAGCATCATCATTTTCCGCGATCGCGTTGCTCAACGCTCTAATGAGGAGCTCACCAGTCATCAGCGGCATCGCACTGGCGGTGTGTCTACAGTGCTCGGCCGCGACAAGGCGCCCTAAGACCGAGGCCGCGCCTTTCGCATCGAAATTATTTTCAAACTCTCGATAGCGTGCCGCCTGGGTCTGAATTTCCTGGTTTGTAAGCTCTGTAGCATCACAGCCAACCAGGTCGCTGGCACTCAGGCTGCGCCACGATTTCGAGGCTTGAGCCTGAGTATCGGTGACAAAAACCTCGAGTTCACCACCACCCGAGATGATGGTGATGAGGGCAAATGCGGCGAGTCCTGTAGTCAAAGGTCGTTCCTTTTAGTCTGCAAACTCGTATTTCCTTCACGCCGAGGTTGCATCGATGATTGAGGTTGTGGCACTTCTTATACAGCAGAGGGGTTGTGGAATCGACTCCTGCCGTTAACTTGCATAGGGGGCTAAAAGGATGTCCGTAACATCTGAGTTATCAAGCGACGCTGGCGTGTTGACCATACGTGTATCAGGCCGATTTGACTTCAGTTCTCATCAAGAGTTTCGAAAAGCCTATGAGACGGTATCGCAATCGAATATCTCCTACGTGATCGACATGGGCGAGGCGGAATACCTCGACAGCTCGGCACTGGGGATGCTTCTTTTGATGCGTGAACATGCGGGTGGCGACCACGCGAAGATTCGGATCGTTAATTGCCGGCCTCAGATCAAGAACATTCTGAAGGTAGCGAACTTCGCCAAGCTTTTCACGGTAGAGTGAGCCAAAGCTTGCGCTCCTTGCCTTTGAGTTTACTTCCTATCGACATCATCTTTGCCTCAGCGTGGAGGCCTTATGTTTGACGACGACCTCTTTGACGAGCCAACCCTGAAAGTTTTGCTCGTTGACGATGACCGCATCAACCGCGTTCTGCTCAACGCTATCCTGAAAAAGGAAGGCTACGAGGTTCTCCAGGCCAGTGACGGCAAGGAAGCCACCGAAATCTTCAGAGAAGAGCAGCCCGACCTCGTCTTAATGGACGTCATGATGCCGGTGATGGACGGTTATGAGGCCACCCGCATTATCAAGGCTGAAAGTGCAGACCGTTTCGTACCAGTGATCTTTTTGACCGCGGTGACCGATGAACAAGCGCTTGCAACGTGTGTCGAATGCGGCGGAGACGACTTTCTTATCAAGCCGTACAACCGGGTTATTCTGAAGGCGAAGATCGATGCGATGCTGCGTATTAGGCAGCTCTACGCGACGATGAAAGCACAGCGCGACGAGATCTCGTATCACCAATCCCGCATCGAACATGAACATCAGGTTGCCGAGCGGATCTTCAAGAAAATCGTGCCAAAGGGATGCCTCGAAGCCGAGAATATTAGCTACCTACTCTCGCCGGTATCGATCTTCAACGGTGATATGCTCCTCTCAACCCGTGCACCTTCGGGAAGTCTCTACGGCATGGTCGGTGACTTTACAGGCCACGGTCTCCCGGCTGCTGTAGGTGCAATCCCGGTGGCCGACGTGTTTTACGGGATGGCGACCAAGGGCTTTTCAATCAGTGCGATCGTTGAGGAGATCAATCGGAAACTAAAGGCTGTTTTACCAACCGAGGTTTTTTTCGCAGCCTTCTTCTTTGAAGTTGATGCGGCCTGCACCAGTATGATGGCCTGGAATGCCGGGCAGCCAGACGCTCTTCTCTACAGTGCGGATAGAGCGGTGAAGGCTCGCATTGCATCGATGAGTATCCCACTGGGGGTTATTGGCTCGGTAAAATGCGAACCGCAACGCTTCAGCATCGAGCCAGGTGATTGTGTCTTAGCCTATTCCGATGGTGTCGTTGAAGCGGCGAACCCTTCAGGCGAGATGCTTGGCTTCGAAGGGCTTCAGAAAATCATTCAGTCGACGCCGGCTGATGAGGATATGATTGCATCGATTAAACAGTATTTAGCTGAGTTCCGAAAAGGCGAAGAGCAGTCCGACGATACCACGATTCTCGAAGTGAGCATGAAGCCGTTCAAACAAGTGACCTCCGAGGAAACTGAGCGACGTCCAACCTCCGGGAAAACCCCGCGGGCGTGGTCGACCAGTTTGGTCCTGCAAGATGAGGCGCTTCGGGATGTCGATCCAATTCCCGTCGTCATGCATGTCTTAACTGAACTCCAAGGGTTTGTCGGACAGAGAGAACCGCTCTTCACTGTTCTAGCCGAGCTCTTTAATAACGCTCTTGACCACGGCATTCTAGAGCTTGATTCAGCGTTAAAGCTCGACGTCGAAGGCTTTGGTGAATACTACAAGCAGCGTATTGAACGTCTAGAAAAGCTTGAGAATGGGCAGGTTGCGTTTCACTTTAGTCATACCCCGCAAGGCGAGGATAGCGGCATTCTCCACATTGAGATTGAAGACTCGGGTACTGGGTTCGATGTGAACAAAGTCATGTCCACGCTGGATTCAAACGTAGGCAATTCAGGACGGGGCATCGCACTGGTTCGCTCGATCTGTGATAATGTTGAATTCAGCGAAGATGGACGCCGCTGCTCGGCAGATCTGGTCTGGAGCACCCGTCCACACCCGTTAAGCTAGCGCTTAGAAGTTAAGCGGTAGAGGGCGGGTGACCATGAGACCCTGTCTCTTCGATTCTCGTGCTACGTAATCAGCAATATCTTCAACGGTGATAACGACTCTTTTGTGAAAGCTCGAGGCATGAAGTAATCTCATGGTGTCGTCGGGTGCTTTGAATGCGATGCCGACATGTGTCACTGCGAGACCTGCATGGTGGGTGACGATACCCACGATATCGCCGTGTTCAAATTTGGGCATGGCGCCCTCAACTTGTCCTTTAGGAATGACGTCGAAAGGGGTGTCGCTGAGGCGTGCTTCTACCGCTTTGATGTTCGCCAAAGTCTTATTGTCTCGGAGTAATGGATAGCGATTTTGTCGGCTGCTCATCACATTGAAGGTCCGTCGCCACGGTCGGAACTTATGAATCGTGCTCAGGGAAGCTAGATTACCACGCCGTTGGTTGTCCCAATACCAATCGACGAAGTAATGCAGGCGGCTGGTATACCCCGAGAATCTACCGTTGCGATATCGCAGGCGTTCGACACCTTCAATGAAGCACGAACTGGTCGTTTCGCCCTTGAGGAAGCAGGTTGCCACAGCAATACTTTGCTCCACCAGGGAGACGCATTGATGGGACTGAAGCGTGATATCTATCGACTTCGGTTCTGTGCTTGGCTGGGGCTCGTGAAAATACGGACTGCCAACGTGAAAGCGCGCCGCTTCGGCAACGAGGGCACCGAAATGGGCTGGTTCCTTAAGACGGGATAAATAATTGAACCATTTTTCCAGCTTGGCCTCTGATGTTACGTCGAGTTTTCCGGCAGCAGACGCGGGCAGAGAGCCGCCGATGAGCATGGGAATAATGATGGCTAGGATGGCGATGCGCATTGCCTGTGGTATATCAGATCGCCGATGAGTCGCCAGTTCTCCGACCTTAGGACTTGCCGGCATGATTTCGAAGGGCTAGAGGGCTGAGGATGCGGATTCTTGGAATTGAAAGCAGCTGCGATGAGACGGCGGCAGCGGTTATTGAGACCGGCTACACGGTCGTTTCCAATGTCGTGCACTCGCAGGTCGCCCGCCATCAACCTTTTGGCGGTGTTGTGCCGGAGATAGCTTCGAGGGAACACCTCACCAAGATCGGGGTTGTGGTTGAAAAAGCGCTGGAGGAGAGCGGTGGCGTGGACACCATCGACGCAATTGCGGTCACGACCGGTCCAGGTTTGGTGGGTAGCCTTTTAGTCGGGGTCCAGTTTGCAAAAGGTTTCGCTCTGGCAACCGGCAAGCCTTGGATCGGGATAAATCACCTCGAAGGTCACCTAGCAGCGGCTTACCTCGGTGACGTTCCAGTTGGTGAGCCCCACCTAGCCATGGTGGTCAGCGGCGGGCACACTCAATTTTACGCGGTAACGGGCTTTGGGCAGTACGAACTCATTGGTGGCACAAGGGACGACGCGGCGGGAGAATGCTTTGACAAGGTCGCGAAGGTCATGGGCCTACCTTATCCAGGAGGACTTCATATCGACCGTCGTGCGGCTCAGGGCGACGGTAACGCGCATCGTTTTCCAAGGGCTATGAACACCCTGAAGCATTTCGACTTGTCGTTCTCGGGATTGAAGACGTCTGCCATTCAATATTGGCGAGAGCATCAGCCGAGCACCGAGGAGGAGGTTGCACATTTCTGCGCCTCATTTCAGGAAGCTATTGCAGACATTCTTACGAAGAAGGCGGTCGCGGCTGCAAAGAGTCGTGGCTTAAAAGGTATCGTTTTAGCCGGTGGTGTCGCGGCGAACTCGCGTTTACGCGGGCTGCTCGAAGAGCGGGCTAAGAAAGCTAAGCTTTGGAGTTTCTTGCCACCTGTTTGGCTCTGCACGGATAACGGAGCCATGATTGCGGCAGCCGGGCTTGCACGACAAGAGGCCGGACTGATCAACGATGCCCATCGTCAGGTTCGTTCACGTTGGCCATTGAGTGCGATGTCATGAGTATGGAAATTCCTCCACCACCTGACCCCAGGGCATTGATGGCTGAGTTCGACTTGGGGGCGAAAAAGTCCTTTGGGCAGAATTTCTTGCGGGATCAAAACATGCTGCATGTAATTGCCGATGCGGCCAAGAGACGAGCGCCAAACAATGTGGTTGTCGAGATTGGCGCTGGGCTCGGAGCACTTACTTACCATCTCCTCGCGGTGGGGCTACGTGTTATTGCAATTGAGCGCGACCGCGATCTGGTGCCGATCCTTCAGCGCGAGTTCGCCTGGGCCGGCGACCGACTGACGATACGAGAGATGGATGCCGCGAAGCTTAATTATCAGGCTCTCGCTGAAGAACTTGGTGGTCCGGTCACCATGGCGGGTAATTTGCCGTACCAAATCTCAAGCCGCCTGCTGGTAGCTTTGGCTGAGGCCGATGCTTCGATTCATGCATCGGTGGTGATGGTGCAAAAAGAGGTGGCTGAGAGGGTCGTCGCTGTACCGCGTACCAAGGAATATGGCCTCTTGTCTGTTCTAACGCAGTTCACCTTCGATGGTGAATTTGTCCGAATTGTTCCTCCGGAGGCTTTTGTGCCGCGCCCTAAAGTCGTGTCTGCCGTGATTGCCTTGAACCGGAAGCAAGAGACCTTCGAGCAGGATGAGGTTGCCGGGGCGATCGAAGCGGCGCGAACAGCCTTTTCGACACGCCGTAAGACACTTCGTCGCGTGCTCGC
>JAYYQC010000056.1:0-13685 GCA_036128675.1 Myxococcota bacterium
AAATCGTTACAAACTGCGCAGCGAAGAAGCGGCTAAACTTATCGCCGAAAGCGGTTTTACCGACGATGTCCGAGCTGAAGAGATCGACCTTCACGGCTATGTTGCGCTGGGGAAGGTGCTTCGGAAATTTGTTTCGGACGCTTCCGCGCAGAAAGATGTGCAGTAATGGCAAAGAAGGGTAAGCGCCCTAAGCGCCCTCAGGATCATTATGGGGAACGTGCAAAAAAAGAAGGGCTGCCGGCGCGTTCTTATTACAAGCTCGAGGAAATGGATAAAAAGCACCGAATCCTGAGCAGGGGTGCGAAAGTGTTGGACCTAGGGTGTTCGCCCGGCTCTTGGATGCTTTATTGTGCGCGTCGAGTCGGTCATGACGGATTTGTCTGGGGTGTTGACCTCAAGCCTGTTGACCAAGTGCTGCCGGGCAATGCGGAAGCGGTGGTCGGCGATGCATACGAGTGGGAGCCTCCAGTGGCTGAGCGGGGCTTAGATGTTGTTTTGTCTGACATGGCACCTGCTACAACGGGTAATCGGGTAACAGATGGCCTTCGCTCCGCTGGCCTGGTGGAACGGGCTCTTGATGTCGCGGAGTCTAAGTTGAGGCCTGGCGGGCATTTTTGTGCGAAATTACTCGAAAGCGGAGAGGTCGAAGCGCTCGTTAAAAGGATGCGATTGATCTTTAAGAAAGTGGCACGGGCTCGACCAAATGCGACTCGAAAAGAATCAACTGAGGTTTTTTTGATCGGACTTGGACTTAAAAGACCGCACTCTGATGAGCCATCAGGTGAGAATACTTGATCTTTTTATGAAGCAATGGCAGGGAGCGTTCTCCGATCGAAGCCCGCGCGCGTTGACATTCTGCCGAGGCTTCCATAGAAGCAGCCGCTCCCAAGTGCGAGGTACAACCAGCGCGGGACAAGACTGAGGTGATATTAGGATGAAGACACAGAGCTTTACAAAAGACGATACAGGTCGCGCCTGGTTCGTTGTTGACGCTGAAAACAAGGTTCTTGGACGATTGGCGACTGAAATCGCAAAGGTTCTCCGAGGCAAGCATAAGCCGCAATTTACCCCACACGCAGATGTTGGTGACTACGTTGTCGTTATCAACGCGGACAAAATTCGCGTGACTGGTAAAAAAGAAACCGACAAGAAGTACTACCGCCACTCTGGTTGGGTAGGTGGCCTAAAGAGTGCAACTGTTGCTGAGGTTCGGGCATCACACCCGGAGCGCATCATCGAGTCTGCCGTTTGGGGCATGATTCCGAAGGGTCCACTTGGGCGCCAAATGTTCAGCAAGCTGAAGGTCTATGCTGGAACCGAGCACCCGCACGAAGCACAAAACCCACAAGAGCTAGCGCTCTAAGTGATCGAAGAGAAGAGTAGGGGCAACAAATGTCAGAATTGACTCAATGGTATGGCACCGGCCGACGAAAGACCTCCGCAGCACGCGTATGGCTTCGTCCTGGCAACGGTAAGGTTGTTGTAAACAAGCGTGAGCTCGAAAGCTACTTCGGCCGAGCGACACTCCGCATGGTTCTTAAGCAGCCGCTTGAACTCGTAGATCAGCTTGAGAAGGTTGACCTGGTCATCAATGTTCGTGGTGGCGGCCTTTCGGGGCAAGCTGGTGCGATTCGTCACGGTCTCTCCCGTGCATTGGTTGAGATGAACGGTGAATACCGACAGCTTCTTAAGAAGGCGGGCTTCCTACGCCGTGACAGCCGTAAGGTTGAGCGTAAGAAGTACGGTCAGCGTGGCGCACGTCGTCGCTTCCAGTTCAGCAAGCGTTAAGCACTTACTGGAACAAGCAGTTCGAAAGAGCGCTGTATCACTCTTGGGTGGTACAGCGCTTTTTTCGTTTGGGCTCGTATGACGTCTTGAACCGGTGACCCTTTGTGTGTTGACCTCGGGGGATGGAACCTACGTTACTGCAGCAGATCTTACCCGCGGTCTTGTGAGCTAAGGTGTACCCGATTGCCCGTGAGACGCCCCTTGATTACGCGGAATTGCTCTCAGCCCGACTTGGCAATCGAATCTATTTAAAACGAGAAGATCTGCAGCCTGTATTTTCCTTTAAGCTCCGTGGTGCGTTTAATAAAATTGCCAATCTATCCGTGGCAGACCGTGAACGTGGCGTTGTCGCGGCATCAGCGGGTAATCATGCTCAGGGCGTGGCACTCTCCGCCGCCCATTTTGGAATCCCCTCAACGATTTTTATGCCGGTAACAACGCCCGAAATTAAAGTTCGCGCCGTCTCTTCTTTGGGGGCAAGAGTGAAGCTTATCGGTGCTGATTTCGACGAGGCGGCTCGCTTGGCTGAGGAGTTCGCAGGAACCGAGCGCCAGACCTATGTACATCCATTTGACGATTTTGACGTTATTGCCGGACAAGGAACCGTTGCGATGGAATTGGCTCGGCAATTAGACGGTGACCTAGACGCCGTATTTGTTTGTGTTGGAGGTGGTGGCTTACTCGCAGGCGTCTCGGGTTATTTGAAGTCGCTCTTTCCAGGGGTGCAGGTCATCGCTGTTGAGCCTGAAGACGCGCCAACCTTTTATGAGGCCAGGAAACACGGTGGCCCGATTACGCTTGAGAGCGTCGGTCGCTTCGCGGACGGAGTAAGTGTGAAGCGATTTGGTTCCCTAAATTATGAAATCGCTGGTCCTTGCACCGATGACTGTATTCTGGTCGAACACGACGAAATATGTGCAGCAATTCGAGATGTCTTCGAGGAGACTCGTTCTATCTTAGAGCCCAGTGGCGCACTGGCGGTAGCGGGCCTATCCAAATGGCTTCGCAGCAAAGAATGGCGAGATAAGAACTGTATCGCTATCACCTCAGGGGCGAATATAAACTTTGATCGGCTTCGTTTTGTCGCAGAACGTGCTGATATTGGCTCAAATCGAGAAGCTATTTATGCAGTGACAATTCCAGAGCGTCCAGGGATGTTCAGGCGCTTTATCGAGGTTCTCGGAGTGCGACAAATCACAGAATTCAACTATAGGTACGCAGATCCACAGCAGGCTCTGATTTATGTGGGTATTGAAGTGGGTGACCGACAGCAACGAGATAAGGTGCTCGGCGAAATTCAAGGGGCCGGATTCCAGGCTGTTGATATGACTGACAGTGAAATCGCAAAAAGTCATTTACGGCATATGGTTGGCGGCAAATCGTCAACTGAAATTCCTGAAAGACTTTTTAGCGTCACATTCCAGGAGAAGCTCGGGGCTTTTCGCGAGTTCCTTGAGGGCCTACACCCGGACTGGAATATCAGCCTAACGCATTACAGAAATCATGGTGGAAGTCTTGGGCGAGTTCTGATGGGCTTTCAAGTATCTGACGATGAAGCATCGGTACTCGATATTGTATCAAGGCTACCCGGCGAATGGACCGAAGTAACCGAGGACCCGTTTTGCCAGTTATTTCTGTAATTACCTGCTGATCAGAACGAGCATGATTGCGGCTGCAGCAAACCCAATCGCAACCTGAATCCAATAGGCAAATCGTCTGGATTTTTCGGAGCTACCGCCGTCCGGCTGAGCAGGCGTTTTTGTACTCGAGAGCGACTCGTGATGTTTGCGGTCGTGGTTATGTGGCCCGTTATGCATGACGTTTACGGCGGCATGGCCGGCCGATTCGAGAACTAGATTGAGATTCTCGAGTAGATGGTGCTGATAAGCGTCTCGTTCTTCCATCTGGGCTAAGAGCATCGCGCATTTTCTCAGGACGCCGGGATCTGGACTCGACGAAAACTCTACAGATTGGGGCGTATTGAGAGAGCCCTCCTGCGGAATCAGTCCAGTTCTCACGATACCGGTCTGATTGGTTTCGATAAGAAGATTCTGAAAGGTTAATTCCTGCCTAACGATTGCACCATCCTCGGCTTCCCAAGTCAGGAGTTCGGTCTTTCGAGCACCCCTGTGCCATATTCGGCGGACACCTGAACCATCAAGATCGGTATCGGTACCCAGTACTTTCTTGAATGACGGACCAACTTCTCGATAGATCGTCCCCGAGATGTCGTGAACCCCGGTAATTTCGCGGGTGTCATTGCTCACTGGAGGGGTCCTCGTAATCTTGCCCTTTACGCATCAATTCTTCGAAGCGTTTATTGTCGCGTAGCGCATCGAAGATAGAGTCATCTCGCATCCACATAAGACACTTTGAACGGTCCTGTCCTAAACAGACATCCAGGTGATCGAATGCTTCGCCAAATCTTTCCCATGCAGCGTAGAGAGCGGCGATATGATAGTGAGCACCGAAGTCAAATTCATCGTGTTCAAGTGCCTGTCCTAAAACGTTTTCCGCTTCTTCGAGGAAACCTTGGGCGGTATATGCGATTCCAAGGTCGATGAGCGCATTGATATGTGTTGGCGTTCGTTTGAGGAGGGACTTCAGGTACTGGATGGCTTCCGGGTAAGCCTCGATATCGATAAGAGAGCAGGCAAGCTCGTGGAGCACTGTATCGTCGTCCGGTGCAAGTTCATTGGCCCGTCGCAGATAGATTAAGGCCTCTTGGTGACGTTTTTGAGTCGCCATCGCCAGACCAAGATTTAGGTGTGCATCCACCGAGTGTGGGTCGAGCTCAATCGCCTTCCGAAATTGAGCCTCGGTCAGAGCTGCCGCGTGTTCGGATAAGAAGCACGCGAGATAATGATGCGTCGAGGAAAGATGTGGAGCGCATTGGATAGCCCGCAAGAATAGGTCAAGGGCATCCAACGGTTGCCCGCGGTCGGCCAGAATTGTGCCGAGGTTATCGTAGGCGTGCGGAGACTCCGGTGCGACCTGAATCGCTTTTCTAAACTCCTTCTCAGCCTCATCAAGCCAACCGCGGTCGGCGAGCTCGATGCCTCGAAGGTTATGTGTTTCCGCTACACTCTCTTGGTCTGGGGGCTGTGCCATAGGATAATTTTTAGCCCGAGACGCTGAATTGTCAAAAATTCCGGCAGGCTTGAGCAAAGGGGCGAGTTTTTTCGGGGTTATACGGAACCTGTGTATAAGGTTAACCCTAAGAGATTCGTTACCTGACGCGGGAGGATGTAAGATGGTTCGCTTTCACATCAGTAAAGAGAACCCCCAGCCACGTAGTATTCGGAAGGCAGCCGAACTGGTTCGTGCGGGTGGTCTCGCTATCTATCCAACTGATACGACCTATGGTTTAGGGTGCGACCTATATTCCAAGCGCTCGATGGACCGAATTTATTCCCTGAAGGGGATCACCAAGAAACAACCACTCTCGTTTATGTGCGCGGACCTCTCCGAGGTTGCCCGCTACGCAATCGTAGAAGACCGAAACTATCGCATTCTCCGCCAGGTCTTGCCTGGCAAGTACACATTTATCCTGCCGGCAAGTCGCGAAGTTCCCAAGATTGTCCAGAGCAAACGTCGTCATGTTGGTATTCGCATTCCCGACAGCCCGGCGGCTCTCGCGCTCATTCGCGAATTGGGTCATCCTTTGATTACGACCACAGCCGCACGCCAGGTAGAAGACGAAGTCAGCTACAGCAATGACCCGGATGAAATTGCGAAAGTCTTTGGACGCAGCATCGACGTCTTTCTAGATGCTGGAGCGCTTTATGAAGGGCCGTCGACGGTTATCGATTTAACCGGCGATGCACCGGTCGTACTTCGCGAAGGTAGCGGAAGCACGGATTGGATTCATTAATTTAAAGTCAACCCCATAATTCCTTATTTAAGGACTTGCGCCCAAGATCCACGACAGTTAAGATCTTTTTGCACTCTGCAAATCAGGATGCGCGTCCTGACTTGAGCCTTGGAGTGTACGGAGGGGTTCAACGTGAATCAAACAGCGAAGGTGGAGTGCGTCTCCTGCCAACGGGCTTTTGTGCCCAGATTGAGCTTTCAGAAGCAAGCGACAGAAAATGGCTTCGTGTACTACTGCAGCCAGATATGTCAGATGAGTGCAGCTCAGAATGCTGGAGTAGAGTGTTCGGTTTGCAAAACTAACTTTGAGCCAAAGCTGGCCAGTCAGGTTATTCAGCGCGAGGGAACTATGACGTATGTCTGTAGTGACCCGTGCCGGGAGACCCTCATGGCACCGGCGCAGCCCAAAGCTCCCGAAGGGCCGCCGGCTCGTGTTGTAGCGGTTCTTAATCAAAAGGGTGGTACAGCCAAGACTACGACAGCTCTATCGGTTGCCGCTGGACTGGCGCAGAAAGGGAAGCGGGTCTTACTCATCGATTTAGACCCTCAAGGCAACGTTGGGGTATCGCTGGGGATTAATAGCCCACGCTCGATGTACCACGTACTATTCCGAGATGTGAAACTCGAGCATGCGACGGTACCGATCCGAGACAACCTCGATATCGTCACTGGTGATTCCAGTCTCGCTGTTGCTGAGCTTGATTTAGCCCATCTCGATGAACACGGACGGGCATACCACATGTCCGAACGTCTTGGTGAAATTCGTGGTTATGACTGGGTCATCTTCGATTGCGCACCAGCGCTGTCGATCTTGAATCACAATGTGCTTGTTTTCGCGGGCGAGGTACTCATTCCAGTGAGCTGTGATTACCTCGCGTTGGTTGGAGTTAAGCAAGTTATGCGGACTCTGAGGCGCATTACTGAGAGTACTGGTCGTAGGATGAACCTAGCGGGTGTGGTGCCGACATTCTTCGACCAGCGAAAGCGGGTATGTGTTGAGAGCTTACAGCATATGCGTAAGTCGTTCGGCGCGCGTTGTCTGCCACCTATTCGTATCAATACGAGGTTGGCGGAAGCTCCAAGTCGAAAGCAGACCATCTTTGAATATGCTCCCGACTCAAATGGAGCCAAAGACTATCTGCGCGTTGTCGACTGGTTCTGCAAAAACACCGGCAAGGCCTCGGATGAAACTCGAGCCGCTTAAGCTCTTAGATACGTTACGAAACTACACGAGGAGACTTCGATGAGAGACAATAAGATTTCGAACAGTTCAACGACCACAGTAACCGATGAATCACTACCTCTGCGGGATGCACAGGTTAACGTTGCAACGCCGAACCCGCTTGAAGGGGAAGAGCTAATTACGAAAAGCCTTTTCGGCGGTCGGGCTGCGCCAGTAACTGAGCATTTACGTGCTCGAACGACCGACGCTAAACAAGAAACCAAGGCTGAGAAAACCGGAAGATTGCTCAAAGAAAAGGCAGCGAAGCCGCAGCATTATAAAATTGTATCCATCTCTCTGTACATGGAAGATATCGAGCGTCTGAATTCGATGGTGGATGAGCTCAAGAGCCGCGGACATTTTAAGGCGAATAAATCGATGTTGATTCGTCACGCGCTTGAGCAACTAGATTTGGACCAGATCCCTAAGAACCGTTAATCTCCGGGCGGCTTACTCGGCGCCGTCTTAGAATGCCCAAAGCTATCAAGAGGCCAAGCGGTGATAGCATCTCGCTGGCCGCGCATCCTCCGGTCTCATTAGAATCGTAAGTCTCTGTTTGAGTAATGACTGGCACTGAGCCGAGTGGTTCGGGCTCTACGCAAGAGCACCCCGGAGTGGCGCTTGAGCAGTAGCCATTGTCCTGACCAGCAGGGTACTTAAAAGCGATCCCGGTGATATCGTCGCAATCGAGCGTTCGCTTGAGCACCTCGCCGGGTGTAGCACTCGCGAACATGGTCGCCTCAGCATCGTTGGTATGGCCTAAACCCAGAAGGTGTCCGATTTCGTGAACCATCGTGTTTGCTAAATCGGTCTTTGAGCTGTTGCTGTTGGCGTTCGTGAGGCTTGTGAACTCGAAATTGGTGGCATTTAGCTCGATATCCGCATCAATAATTCGGCCGTCCTGAGGGATATGCGTTGTGGTGGTGAGAGCGATGACCCCACCAAGGGAGGTGTGGGGCCAGTCCTCGTCCCAGAATACCACAATGTTCTCATTTGTATCAGGTGCGAGGTAGTTGTAACCGATTGAGCGGCTAGACGTCGTGCGAATCTCGCCGGCAGCACCAAAGTCAAATCGTATATCTGTTGCACCCTCTACTGCTCCGGGGCAGGTATCAGAATCGGATTCGAGTCTTTCCCAAACCCGATAAGAGGCCTCTACAACCTGAAACTCTTGGTCAGCGTCGAGTTGGCTTGTGCCATCCTCATTGATTGAAATGGGTATGACACGACTGAACCAAGATAGGGATGGACCTGTATCGGGCCCGTTTGGTGTTGTAACGCGTGAACAAACATACGCATTCGCCGAAACGGGGAGCATTGAAAATAGGACGAAGAGGCTCAGCCAGTAGTTCATTTGCGCGCTCGCAGAGCTTTGATGCGCACTTTGAGCTCATCGAATGATGCCGAATGGGGAATGGATCCGAGGATATGGACATCACTGAGTTCCGGGCCCCAGGTCTTCTTCGCGGCATCGAATGAGAAGACACCGAGTCCAAGCTGGATTGGACTAAAGCTAAGACCCTTCGCGTTCTGACGTAGGAAGAGAATTTTGGGCTGCTCAAGTTGAAGGACCGGGACGCCACTGACGTGCTGCGCTAGGCCTTCAACCCGTCCGCCGAGCAGTTGTACGTGAAGCTCTTTGGGGCCGGCACCTGCCAGGTAATCCGACACTGAGAGCGTGTAGGTCGTGACGATGCGTGAGCCTTGCCACTGACTTATCTGTTGCACCGGGGTCGCATGAACAATGATGTCCGCGCGCTGGATAAGCTCAGCTTGGCTTAAGCCGGCGAGCGTCGTGGCGTGTGTGGGAAGGCCGAGCAATAAAACAATCAAGCTTGTCAGCGTTGCGAAGCGTTTCACTGCGTCGACCTCCTCTAAACTATGACTCTATGGCCTTAAATCCGTTTTCAAGGTCGGAGATAAGGTCTTCGGTTGCTTCAATCCCGCAAGAGAGTCGAATGAGTCCATCATCGATTCCAAGCTCGGCGCGGACATCAGGCGGTACTGAGGCGTGCGTCATGATAGCTGGATGCTCGGCCAGAGACTCGACCCCACCGAGGGACTCCGCCAAAGCGAAAATCTTGAGGTTGGTGAGGAATGTGCGGGCATCGTCCAGGTTACCGTCGAGAACAAAGGAGATCATCCCGCCCGAGCCCGACATTTGAGACATTGCTGTCTCATGTTGGGGATGGCTCTTTAGCCCAGGGAAATAAACCCGTTTCACTTTTGGGTGATTCTCGAGATATTCCGCGACCGCGTACCCATTTTCGTTGTGTGCTTTCATACGAACGGCCAGCGTCTTGGTGCCACGCAGTACAAGCCAGGCGTCCCACGGACCAGGAACCGCGCCAATGGAGTTTTGGTTGAAGGCAATCCGTTCGCCTAACGCCGCATCGTTTGTGCCTGCAAAGCCTCCAACAACATCCGAGTGACCATTGAGGTATTTGGTCGTTGAGTGAACAACAACGTCGCACCCAAGCTCCAGCGGTCGCTGAAAGATTGGTGTCGCGAAGGTATTATCGCAAAAGACCGTGATGTCATGTTCGTGAGCGAGCGTACTGAGGGCACGGAGATCGCTGACTTTCATCATCGGGTTGGTCGGTGTCTCGAGCCACATTGCCTTCGTATTCGGACGAATCGCTTCGCGCACCTTCGTGAGGTCGGTAGTGTCAACGAATGTGAACTGAAGTCCCATTTCCCCAAGAACTTTGGTGAATAGCCGATAGGTACCGCCATAGACATCATCGCCGCAGAGGATGTGGTCACCCTGTTTGTACAGATGCATCAAGGTCGTCATGGTTGCGCATCCCGAAGCGAAGGCGTATCCGAACTGGGCACCTTCGAGGGCTGCTAGGTTCCCTTCAAGAGCTTCCCGAGTTGGGTTCTGCGAGCGCGAATACTCATAGCCGAGATGCTCGCCGGGTGACTTTTGAACGTAGGTTGATGTTTGATACACCGGCGTCATAATAGCACCGGTTGACGGGTCGGGCTTTTGGCCTGCATGAATGGCAATAGTTTCAATCTTCATAAGATGCTCATAACGTTAGGAAGGAAGCGAGGCAATGCGTCACGACACTCACTCAAAGAATAACCAATGGTCTCTGGATCTCCATCGATTTTGCTTAGCGCGACCCGGTTTTTTCCTCATTGTCGGAAGCTTAATGATGGCCGCCTGTGGGGAAGATGGCGGCTCAGTTGCGCCGCAGTGCATCAACAGCGAAGTGACCGAGGCACGCCCGGACGTCGACTTTATCGTCGAGTCGCCTCTGCCTCCTGAGCTTGGTGTGAGCTGTCTCCAGGGAACTGATCTGGAAGCTTTTTTAGTGGTACCTGGTTCGGAGAGCTGCACGTTGGTCATCACGCAGGCGGAAGCACGTGGCTGTTGTCCTGACTACCCGACCAACCAGAGTGTCCAAGCCGATATCTACTTTCGTCGGGGGAGTGACGGCACTCCGCTCGGTTCGCAAACGAAGCTCGTAAGCCTGCCTGAAATTTCGACGCCGTCGATATCTCTGAGTTTCGAGAATATTCAATTTGACCCAGGCAATTACGACTTGGACGGTGATGGTACGCTTAATATCGACGAATACTGTGAAGGTTCCCTATAAATCAGGTGTATCGGTTTGCCACTCTCTCTGAACGTTTCTAAAGATCCATACCCAAAGTCCTAGACTTAGCGCAGTTAGTCCCCAGCCGACTGCTGGATGTGGGGCCAAGAGAATTTCGCCGATTCCGAAGAGAGCACCGAAGAGAGCTAGAGCACTTGCGGCCCAGAGTCCAAGTAGTCGCACAATCGGTGGCGGAGGAGCGGACCGTTTAGTGGTCCAATTTCCGGGGGGAGAGACCTTCAATGTGAAGTTTGTAAGCGTCTCCTCCGACTCAGGGGGTGTCAAAAGTACTACGACCAGAGTGAGAATAGTTGTAAAGATGACAACAATGAGCAGCTGTTGGTAATAGGCCATCGCATTCCACGCATCTGCCCATGGTGATAAATAAACCAACGAAATCAGAGCGCCTCCCGCGATACCTGCTAGCTCGCCCCATGCGTTCATTCGCCACCAAACCCATCTAAGGATTGAAGTAAGTCCCATGCCGGACCCGATGAGTGTTACGAATTTCCAGGCGTTTTCGATAGTGGCGATCTGCGTTGTCACAATAAGAGCAAGAATTAAGATCCCTACCGTCGCAAACCGCGACGCCCGAACGAGCTGTGCTTGAGTTGCTTGAGGATTGATGAACCGCTTGTAGAGGTCGTTGACGGTGTAAGATGCACCCCAGTTAATATGCGTATCGATGGTTGACATAAACGCTGCCCCCATACCCGTGACCAAGAGACCTAGAAGACCCTCTGGAAGGAGGTAACGCATCAGCATTGGGTAGGCCATTTCACGGTCGTTGTTGACAATCTCTAAGCCGGGTAGGGTAGCATCAGCGGTTGTTCCAGCGAGCGGAAAAGCCACCATCGCGACAAGTCCACAAATAATCCAGGGCCATGGACGCAATACGTAATGCGCAAAGACGAAGAAGCTGGTTCCGGTAATCGCGTCTTTGGGTGTTTTTCCGGCGCTCATGCGTTGTACCAGGATACCACCGCCATCGGCGAATTTCTGCGCCCACCACTGAACAAATATGAAGGTCAGGAATGCATGTAGAGGCAGCCAGGTGCTGTCACCGGATGGGAAGTACGCTAAGATGTCGGTATGGCTTTCGGGATAAATGACCGCCAGTCTCTCGGTTAGACCGTCGAGACCACCAACGTGTTGCACGGCTACAATCGCGAGTCCAATTGAACCAATCATGGCGAGCACAAACTGAATAAGGTCCGTCAAAATAACCGATGATAGCCCTCCCATCGTTGCGTAGATACCCGCGAAGATGACAGCGATAATGAGGGAGATGCCCTCGGAGGGAGTACTGATGGCGATCCAAGAGGGCCAGTGTTCAACAAGTGTTGCGTAGGTAGATGCAGGTAACCATTGGTCCCAAGGGAAAAGTACACTGACGACTTTTCCCATCGCACGAATGACCCATCCCATAATAATACAGTTGATTGGCACAGCGAAAAAAAATGCTCTTATGCCTCGTAGCCATAGAGCTGGCCTACCTGAATATCTTAACTCGGTGAACTCAGCATCGGTTATGACCGTGGCGCGACGCCATAATGGCGCAAAGACAATCGCGGCGAGGAGGTGTCCCAGCGCAAGGCTCCACCAGAACCAGTTTCCCGCAATACCTTTATCATTGACGATACCACTAACAACGAGAGGAGTATCGGCTGCGAAAGTGGTTGCGACCATGCTGACGCCGATAAGCCACCCCGGCATAGAGCGTCCGGCGACGAAGAACTGATCGAGTGATTCACTCGCCCGAGACCTCGACCACCAGCCGATCCCAAGGGCGAGAAGCAAATATGAGATGAAGATAGCAATATCCCACGTACCAAGCGTACCCATATCGGTCGATTCCTTTCGCGGCTAAGCCTCTCACGCGCGATGTGCACACGAATGGGGTCTTAGTGCAACTTCTATGACCCAGCGACTTTGGATTCTACTGTCTCTAGTGTTAGACGGTGATATGCCTGCACGAATTGAGAACTCATTGGACTCTGCTCTTCTTGAAGAACTTAAGGGTTTAACACCAAGAGAGATTGTGACGACTCTTTGTGAAGCGCGTACTACGCCGATGGTTCCTGAGATTCGCACCTACTTGAGCAGCGAAGCGCACCGCTTTTGGCGACAAGGTGAGGAAGCGATGCAGAGCTATCCATTTGGTATGCCATTTTGGGGAATTCCTTGGGCCGGGGGACTCGGTCTTGCCCGATGGATTATAGATAATCCTCAGGTTGTATCCGGTAAATCCGTGTGGTGTTTTGCGGCGGGGGCAGGGATCGAGGCAATTGCGGCGAGACATGCGGGTGCAGCAGACGTGACAGTCAATGATATTGACCCAGTTGCATGTGCTGCGGCGAAGTTAAATGCTGAGCTCAATGCTGTTGTGGTTCAAACCTCGGACTCCGACAAGGTCGGCGATAGCTTGGATGGCGTGGACGTCTTGCTCGCGGGGGATTTCTGTTATGACGAAGAACTCTCGGAGCGTGTCTTTAGCTGGCTTGAACAACTCTTGGACGCGGGGATTGAAGTCTACGTCGGAGACCCCGGTCGGGTTTTCCTTCAGAAGGAAAGACTTCATACGGTTTGGCGTGGAAAGGCTGAACCGGGGCATGATTACGATGACCCAGACGTGCGACGTGCGGGCGTCTTCCGCTTTCTTTAACCCTCTAGGTGATTACGGCCTCTTGGGGTCGGTAACCAAAGTAAGAGTCCCATCTCGAGCCACGTAGCGAGTTCCTCCGGGATATTCATCTCTCTTGGCTGAAGCAGCCAGTCTCGCTCGATGGTACTGCAGCGGATTAAGCGAACTTCCCCATGCCATGAAAAGGCACAGTCCCATTCTTCGTCACTCTCTATTTGGCGCCACGTAGCTGTCGTATTGAGCCGAAGCTCTGCCAGCGGAATTTCTTCCTCCAAATCGGGAAGTGCGCCGAAAAGCTCGCCATCCTCGTCGCGGCCACATGCTTGTTGAAAAAACGCGGCATCGTTTGTCTGGGGGCTTGGCTTCAGGCGAGCCCATCGCTCAATCAAGAAGCCTTGCGACGCAAAATCCGTCGAGTTGGCGAATTTTTCAACGTCTTCCAATGCTACGTCTACGTCTATCGCATGGAGGCCTTCCTGGAGCTGAATCACATTGAGACTCTCGTTTAGTCGCCTTAATCCTAAGCCACCAAGTGCCTGAGCAACATGAT
>JAYYQC010000057.1:0-11698 GCA_036128675.1 Myxococcota bacterium
GATTGACCGGAAGCCCCAAGATCTCAGCGCAAGAAAGAACTGCCGCCCCGGTAACAGCGAGGCTGAGCAGCGGGTGCATAACCTCGCCTCCCAGTTCCATCACCACCTCGACTGGAACTGGCATCCAAGACGCTAGACTGAGCCAAGCAGACACGGCGCCGGCGACGAGCATCATCAAGACGAGAAGAGCGTGGAGTAAGCGAGCACTGCCCGCGACTAAGTTTCGATGTGCCAATTCTGACATCGCCAGCGTTAAGCTGAGACCAGGAACATAGAAAACTAAAAGACCGAAAATGACCGGTAATGGGCGCAGGCTCGGCTCGGCCTGCATCGCCAAGAGTGTCGCGAAAGTGGCCAAGAAGCCCGCCAGCCAATCAGAGAGAAAGAGAGTTCGGCGTCGACGAGCGGCCAGTGCCACACAGACAATGACCAAAGGTGCAACCAGCAATGAGACGCACCACTCTGGAAGCCCTCCCCCGAAAAGAGCGGTGGCAAAGACCGCAGCCATTGCTCCCGATAGGGTCAGCCTCCAAAGCGGCTTTTGAGGTGCAGCTGCAATCGCTTCGAGGCGCATCATCGCTTCGCGCAGGGTAATCTCTCGGTCAGCAAGCTGATTGAAGACTCCATCGACGGCGACGAGCCGCGCAAGATCGATGGTCGAAGAGTCGACCCGAACCAGTCGCACGACTTGTCCCGGTTCCCCATCTTTCTCCAGCGCCATCCAAAGACCAGTCGGCGTGGCGAAGGCCTGGCAACGAACCTCGTAGAGATCACTCACTATGCGCAGGACCCGCTCGATGCGGTGCGATGGCGCTCCATAACGCAGAAGCGCCTCACCCAAGCGGAGCTGAACATCAGCCAACGAATCTAGGAAGCCAGCATCTTGCATAGCGGATCGGTACCTGAACTAGCGGTCAGATGCCACTCTCTCCACACCGAGCTGAGCCAGAGTTGTTCAGCAATCGTTGCCGATACACGAACAAAGTTTGCTGCTACCAGAGAGTTGATAAATAAACGGCAAAAAGTGACAACTTTTGTAACACGCTAAATTATCGATATATTTTATTTTTTCAGTGCACCAACCGGCTTTAAACGTGGATGTTTCACGACTGTCACAAACTTGGCAGGTTAATTGCTGGCTCCGCTGCAGGAGTTAGCAATGAAACGTCTTTTGAAAATCCTTGGAATCGCTGGCCTCGGGGCACTCATCATGGGCGCGTTAGGCGACAACGGGCTGAACCTTCCTTTGGGCCTCCAGGAAGCATTCGAACACCACGAGACGCACGAAGATCACCCCACGAAGGGGCATCATCACAAGGCTTCCGCGCCACAAAAGCGAGATTTCAAGCCCGAAACTCTCAAGGCGGAGCAAAACCCTGCCTCCGGTTTTGAGCTTCCCGAACATCGGGGCGTCGCTTTTCTCGAAGAAGTCTACACCGGGGAACCTCTCATGGTCGCTCAGGATTTGGGTGTCGAGCAACGCGGCGCGATGGGTTTCGACATCACGAAACGCGATGCAATCTCAAGCCTTGGCGCATGCGCACATTGGATTGTCTCGTGTGTTGAGCCCAATGAACGCAGCCTTGACCAATGCGTAGCGGCGGCACCCACTTGCCAAAGTGAGCGCCCGTGGGAGGCCGATGAGCATACGTTCTGTTGCCCGGCCGCTTGCACCGACAATTACGCGAAGGCTCGACTGAGCGCAGATACAGATCTTGAGGCGTTTACATCGACCTTCTTTACGAACCCCACGTGTTTCCCGGAAGCTCTCGAGCTTCTCAATTCAGGAACCCCTACTCCTGATATCCCTTAAGTTTGAGGTTTTAGTTATGTTCAACTTCCCCCAAAAAAGAGCCTTCGTATTTGTGAGCACCCTCGCTCTCTTTATCAGCCCAGCCCTCTCACACGCATTCGACACCGAATGTTTTTATCAAGGCGAGCCTTGTAGTGATGGACCAGGTGCCGCGCGCGGCCAATTGACCGGCGATGACCATGAGAACGAGCATAGCCGAATCTGGCGACAGACGGTGGACGTAGCCGGCATCCCAGATATTATCAATCGCCCTTTCACTCTGAGCGCGGTTACTGGCGGTGAGACCATCATCATTGGCGATGAGACCCACTTAAGCCAGCTTCCAACTCGCCTCACGCAAGCAACGAAGCTCGTCGAGCAGACGGTCACCCTAGAAGAGTTCGCAGAACTCGCCGACTTCTCGTTCTCACTTTGGGATAGATTCTCAGGCAACGAGACCTGTCCGATTGGTGATGACCTATCTTCCGAGTCGTGCCATGGTCTCAAGACACATATGGGCGCAGTAAATTCGAATCACTTCTTGCCGCAAGCCTACGATGCATATCGTCACTACCACGAGCTCGCGATGCAACACGCGAAGACATGCCAAGAAGCGTCCGAGGCGATGAGCCCAGAGAACCGAGCCTTCCACCGTGAAAGCTTGCGCGCTTGCGAAAGAATGGCACTCACCTACGAAGCCTTTGGCCAACACTTTCTTCAAGATGCCTGGAGTATGGGGCACATGTGGGAGAGATGGGGTTCCCCAAACCGTGAGGTCATGACCGATAACTTTGACGCCATCGCAATCGGCTCGGTTGCAGGGCTCATCCATGGCAGCACTGCCGTGCTTCAAGACGAGCTCGGAAGTTTTGGTGACTTCAGCGATTCGCTCTGCGCACCGGTTCACGAGGAAACGCAATATAAGACCGGACATACCCACGAAATGGCAAAGGGTCTTGGAGATCTCTTTCTCTCTGAAGCACTTGATAGCGTCACTCTTCAAGATGTGGATGGCGACAGTGAGTTTTCTCACCAAACGAAACTGATGCTCTCTTGCGCGGCTGCGGGACTCCTTGAGGTTTACCAAGCTTCGGGAGAGCAACACGGCAGTGCCAACCCATCGAGCCAGCTCCTCGACGTGGATGCGAAAGACGAAGCAACCTGTTTTGGGCAGCGCGCCACCAACGAAGCGATGCAGCTTGGTGCCGGTGTTGATATGGTTATCGCGGGGTTTATTCCTTACCATCTGGACCTCGATAGCTATACCGCGACCGCCGCAGTCGTCGGCATCGCAAGCCAATACGCGGATAACTACGATGACATGTCTTGGTGGACCTATGGTCGCAAAGTCAACCAACTCCGAGTGGACCTCTCGAGAGTCGCGTCGCTTCTGACTCTGTATGCGAAGCTCAATCCGCACGGAACTGAAGCAGCATCAGGGAGTCTCGGAAATCTCATGGGCAAGCTGCCCAACGGGGACTACAGCCCGATGGACCGGCTTGGGAATTATTCCGACGAAGCCCCGCATCGATTAGGGCAGCCGAAGACCGATGCCCAAATGTCCACCAAGCGCTGGAACCGTGAGGCTTTCATGGCAAACTCCTGTGAAGACGTGGTGCACTTCGGTTTTAAGTCCCAGCTACGCACCCTGAAGAGCCGCGTGCATTCGGCACCCGATACAGATACTCGGACCGCACGTTGTAACGCCTGCATCAGCGAAGCACGTAAAGTCGCACGCCCGACTCAGAAAGAGCTGAACTCGTTCTGCGGAGCCCAGTCGGCAAGATACCTAGCCCATGAGATTTGGGTGGATTCTTTCGAGGACGACCCGGCGAAACTTGCTGCTGCCTGGTGTGGGTGTTCCACCCCCTAACGCCTTCCTAGGCCGATAAACCGGCGAAGTCCGGTCCGTCAGACGGGAAATACTTGCACGAAGATTCATCGATGCGCATCCTTGAGAGGGTGGGTGAGAATATGAATCAGATAGATGCAGCACGCCGGAAAGTTGTTATCGCCGGTGCCAGTGGTTTTGTGGGAAAAGCCCTGATCGACTCCCTGAGCAACGAGCACGACGTCATAGGTTTAAGCCGAAACCCAATGGCCAGCCGACCCGGTTTCGAGTGGCGTCCTTGCAACCTCTACTCTCTCCTACAGGCAGAAGAAGGCGTCGAGGGCGCGGATATCGCCATCTACCTCGTCCACTCGATGATGCCAGCACGACTTACTCAAGCGAGCTTCAGGGATATTGACCTTATCCTCGCCGACAACTTTGCGCGCGCCGCCAAGCGCGCTGGCATTCGGCAAATCATCTATGTGGGGGGCCTCCTACCCGAGTCAACTGACCTCTCCGAGCATCTCGCATCCCGCTTTGAGGTCGCAACCGTCTTGGGCTCCACCGGCATTCCTGTAACCTGTATCCAAGCGGGGCTAATCGTAGGGGCCGGGGGCTCGTCATTTCGAATTCTAACCCGTTTGGTCCACCGCCTTCCGATTATGGTCTGCCCTTCTTGGACGGGTTCCATGACACAGCCGGTCTCCATTCGAGACGTCGTTGATTTCATTGGCGCAGCAGTGGACAACCCGGAAACCCACGGCCAGTGGTTCGATATCGGCGGTCCGGAACAGATGACCTACCAAGCCATGATCGAAGAAACCGGTCGCATCATGGGCAAAGCCAGATACACGGTTCGCGTTCCCGTCTTTTCGGCCAAACTCTCATCACTGTGGGTCCAGCTTGTCACCAAGACACCACGGGCCTTGGTGGCCCCACTCATCGAGTCACTGCGACACGACATGGTGGTGAAAGACGAGAGCTTTCGAAAGCTACTTAAGCGGGAGCCTCTGAGTTTTGTTGAGAGTATGGAAGTGGCCCTCAAAGGCGAGGCAGAGCTGGAGTCAAAAGAGCACCTACCCACCAAACGGGCCACCCGTTACCGTGCGGCACGACGTGAAACCGTCGTTTATTCGATCCAGCGGCTGGCGAAGCCGGCGGGAACCGATGCGGTTTGGGTCGCCAACGAGTACGCACGCTGGTTGCCTAGTTTTATGAATCCACTTATCCGCGTCGAAGTGAACGACAAGCAAGATATGCGCTTTTTTGGGATCGGACTACCGACCCCCCTCTTGGAACTAAGCTATTCTCAAGAGCGTTCAACGCCCGACCGCGCCCTCTTTTATATCACAGGCGGGCTCCTCGCGGACCCCACCCCGGTTGGTCGCGAGGCTATGCGGGGGAGGCTTGAATTTCGCGAGACACCTGACGGGCGCTCGGTGATGGCGGCAATCTATGATTTTAAGCCTAAGCTGCCCTGGGCAATCTACAGACTCTCACAGGCACCGGTTCACCTCTGGGTGATGACGGCGTTCGGAAGGCACTTGGCTCGGGTCGATGCCGAAGACCGTACCACACTAACGCAGGCCGTCTCGTCGAGTTGATCGAGCCATCAACCTGCGCATCAAATACCTTCAACAAGTCTGGCCCGGATGACCTCACGGCTCTGACAAGGCTCCGATGGGCCGCGCGATGTAACTTCATCGGTGTCGCAGAAATCTTCTGAGTCACGACCAACCTCGGTTACCTCATGCGTCTGCTTCACCAATTCCACGACGCCGCTCTCGGGGGAAGTCAATGTATATTGATTGAAGATCCCAGTGCAGGTTTCGCCGCCGGAACTAGAAGCGCTTGCACTGCTCCCGTTCCAACCATCCGTATCGCTGCCGGCATTAAAGATGTAGCCCCCAAACAGGTTAATAGCTTCGTCTGCGACAACCTCTCGACATGCTTCCAGCGATTCGCACCCTTCCGCAGCGACAAATCGGACAATAAATTCCTGCTCTTTGACTACGAGAAATTTCTCGATCTTCTCAGCTAGAACCGAGGCACCATCGGAGTCACACGCCGCTTCATTCTCGTTCCAAGTTGTCACTTCATAGATGCCGTAGAGATTAGAAAGGGGTCCGTCGGTGTCACCTCCACAGCCGACCAAGGGCAAAGTCACGACAAGTGTGCTGAGTCCCACCATCAACGATTTCAAATGGTTAAAGGGCTTCATTGGCTCTCTCCTTGTTTACGATTAAACGTTAGTCTTTGACGCCGACTCCCCGGCTTCGGGAACGAACACGCGCGTCTTTTGTCAGTTGACCACAGTGGTCGATGTTGTGCCAAGACGACGTTGTTCAGGGATACTTTATTCACGCGACTCTCAAATATCGGCCAATCGCCTCTCAGCCTCTCGATTTGGAGGTTGTCCCGCCGAGCGGCACTTGATAGATCCGCCGCGATAGTTTGCACCCAACGCTCAAGGGGAGATTGCTGTGAAAGTACACGAGTTCCAGGGCAAAGAGATTTTCCGAAAGTTCGGTATCCCTGTGCCTGAAGGCAAAGTTGCCAAGACCGCTGACGAAGCGGAAGCTATAGCGAAAGAGCTAGGCTCGCCGGTCGTCGTCGTTAAAGCCCAGATCCACGCCGGTGGCCGAGGAAAAGGGACCCTCATAGAAGACAACAACATCAACGGCGTCAAAGTCGTTAAATCTGCCGAAGACGCCAAAGCCCATGCGGCGGCATTGCTTGGCAATACACTGGTTACCCACCAGACCGGTCCAGAAGGACAGGTCGTAAAGCAGGTTCTCGTAGAGTCCGGAAGCGACATCGCGACCGAGCTTTACGCTGCTGTCATTCTCGACCGTGACACCTCGCAGGTCAGCTTCATTGCAAGTACCGAGGGTGGTATGGATATCGAAGCAGTTGCTGAGGAAACACCTGAAAAGATCCTCACCGTTCGCGTTGATCCTGCGGCGGGTGTCCAAGGCTTTCATCTGCGCCAGCTCGCATTTGGTCTGGGCTTGAGTGGCAACACCGCTAAGCAAGCGATGAAGCTTCTTCACAAGCTCTACACCGCCTTCGTTGAAACTGACGCCGACCTGGTTGAAGTAAACCCACTCGTCATCACCGGTGCGGGCGATGTCGTAGCTCTTGATGCTAAACTGACCTTCGACGAAAACGCTTTGTTCCGTCAGAAGGACATCGCGGGCATGCTAGACCGCGATGAGGAGGAGCCAACTGAGCTCGAGGCGTCGGAAGCTGGCCTCTCATACGTGAAGCTTGACGGTACAATTGGCTGTCTCGTCAACGGTGCTGGCCTCGCAATGGCAACCATGGACATCATCAAGCACGTAGGCGGTTCGCCAGCGAACTTTCTTGATGTCGGCGGCGGTGCCACCGCAGCGCAGGTAACCAAGGCATTTAAGATTATTCTCTCTGATCCGAACGTTAAAGCGATTCTGGTCAACATCTTCGGCGGTATCGCAAAATGCGACGTCATTGCCGATGGTGTCATCACCGCGGCCCGCGAAATCGGCCTGAAGCTTCCATTGGTTGTCCGCCTTGAGGGAACCAACGTTGAATTAGGCAAGAAGATGCTCGCTGAATCAGGCCTAGCAATTACACCAGCTGACGACATGCAGGATGCTGCTCAGAAAGCAGTTGCGGCAGCAGGAGGTGCAGCATGAGTGTACTCGTAAACAAAGACACCCGTCTGGTTGTCCAAGGTATTACCGGAAGCGCAGGCTCTTTTCATGCAAAGCTCATGAAAGAATACGGCACCAACCTCGTTGCTGGGGTTACACCTGGTAAAGGTGGCGAAAAGTTCGACACCGATACCCCGATTTACAACAGCGTTCACGATGCTCTGAAGCATACCGGTTGCAACGCAACCGCGATTTACGTCCCACCCCCATTCGCGGCGGACGCAATCATGGAAGCGGCGGATGCAGGCGTTGAGCTTATCATCTGCATCACTGAGGGAATCCCAGTGATGGATATGGTCAAGGCAAAGCGTTTTCTATCTGGACGTCCAGTGCGTCTTGTTGGTCCAAACTGTCCAGGTGTTATTACCCCGGGCGAATGTAAGATTGGCATTATGCCTGGTCATATCCACAAGCCAGGTCGTATTGGCGTTGTATCTCGTTCTGGTACACTGACCTACGAAGCCGTTGGTCAGCTGAGCGCGATGGGTATTGGTCAGTCAACCTGCATCGGTATCGGTGGTGACCCAGTCAATGGGACCAACTTTATCGATGCGCTGAGCCTCTTCAATGATGATCCAGACACAGACGGTGTCATCATGATTGGTGAGATCGGTGGTACCGCGGAAGAAGAAGCGGCCAACTGGGCGAAGGACAACTTCAAGAAGCCTATAGCGTCGTTTATCGCAGGCTCTGCAGCACCTCCAGGAAAGCGCATGGGTCACGCCGGCGCGATTATCTCAGGCGGCAAAGGAACAGCTGCCGATAAGTTCGCAGCACTCGAGGCTGCCGGGATCAAAACAACTGCAAACCCAGCTGAGCTTGCAGTTACCCTGAAAAAGGCAATGGACGAATTCTAAGAGCCTTTTCTAGTTCTATCTAAAAATCCCTGGCTTACCCCGGTAGGCCAGGGATTTTTTTTAGCTTCATTAAGCAGTTGCAGGACCTAGCACCGTTATGTAAATGGCGGCCACGTACTTGAAATTCGCGGCGAATATGCGCCCGCAGTAGGAGTTAAAAATGGAAAAGACCCTCTCGATTGTAAAGCCTGATGCCGTTGCTGCTGGTCACACTGGTGACATCATCGCGATGTTCGAAAAACAAGGGCTCAAGGTTGTTGCTGGACGCATGCTTCAGATGGACAAGGCAACCGCAGAAAAGTTCTACGCTGTTCACAGCGAGCGCCCTTTCTTCAATGACCTTACAGACTTCATGTGCAGCGGACCTGTCTTCGTAAGCGTTCTCGAAGGCGAAGACGCCATCAAGCGTAACCGTGATATCATGGGTGCAACCAACCCAGCGGAAGCGACCGACGGCACCATTCGTAAGCTTTACGGCGCAAGCATTGATAACAACGCTGTTCACGGCTCAGACGCTCCTGAGACTGCAGCAGTTGAGATTGCGTTCTTCTTCGCATCTACCGATATCCAGGATTACAAGCGCGCATAAGTGCTTGACCAGGACTGAATTCGAAAGCCCTCTTGCATCAACCCAAGGGGGCTTTTTTTATGGGGCCGCGATAGGAGCATGACCATGGATAAGAAAGAAGTCGTCATTACCGGTGCCACCAGAGGAATTGGCTACTTTACCGCGCAGTATCTCGTCGCACGCGGCTATTCAGTTTCGCTGGTTGCACGCGACCCAGTTCGCTTGAAGCAAGCCCAGAATCACCTCAAGACCCTCGCCGACGGAGCGACATCTGTCCGTACCTTTCAAGCTGACCTTAGCTCTATTGCCGAGACGAAGGCCCTGGCCGCGACTCTGCGTGCTGAGCTTCCCACCATCGATATCTTGCTCAATAACGCCGGAGCACTCTTCACAAAACGCTACGAAACCCCCGAAGGGCATGAGAAAACACTCGCACTTAATCATTACGCGTATTTCACGCTCACCCTCGAGCTCTTACCACAACTCCGAACAAGTAGAGCGCCACGCATCGTTTCGGTCGCATCGGATGCACATGTTCGCGGGCACATGCATTGGGAAGACTTAAACTTCCAAAAGAGTTACGGATTTGGAGGCTGGAGCGCTTACTGCCAATCAAAGCTTGCCAATGTGCTTTTCGTGCGTGAGCTCTCCCGCCGATTGGGGACTGAGCGCATCGCACGGGCCTCCCTCCACCCGGGCTTTGTCTCAAGTCACTTTGGTAAAGATGAAAAGTCATGGATGCGGCTATTTATGGCCCTCTCACGACCACTCCAACGATCTGTGGCCGAAGGCGCATCCACATTGATCTGGGCGGCGACCTCTCCTGAGGCGAATGACCTTTGTGGAGATTACCTAAAGGACTCTAAGATCTCGGTACCATCTTCTCGCGCCCAGTCACGTCAATGTGCCGAGCGGCTTTGGGAGCACTCGTTGAACGTGTGTGGTTACACCGACTGTCCGGTCTAAAGTTGCATCGCCCTCTTGCCAATCTCAAACATCCTGCATACCTCCTAAGCAATGGCGAATCTTGAGACATACCTCCTAAGCGTACTCGAATCGAAAACTCTCGAAGGGAAGCTAAAGCGACCACCGACTGAGTTGCTCAAAGGCGACCACACAGCTAGGCATCAGCCCCTCTGGCACCCCAAACCGGTGCGGGGCAAGGGTCTAGAGATGGCAAGTGGCGCGCAGCGCTTGCCTAAATTGCATCAGTTAGAACCCGTCGAAGCGCGGATCAGTTGTCTCGCTCGATTCGCTCACCATGAACTTCAAGCGGTTGAACTTTTCGCTTGGATTCTTTTGGGTCTGCCCACTATGCCTCGGCAACTCCAGCGGGCACTGCTGGTGACCTTGAGCGAGGAACAGCTTCACTGCGAGCTTTACCTCGAACGCATCAAAGAGCTCGGCGGCAGCTTTGATGGCCCTCACTCAGACTATTTTTGGAAGCACGCCGAAGTCATCCGCTCAGCCACGAACCCACTGACCGCATTCTTGTCGGTGATGGGCATGACCCTTGAGCAAGCGAACCTCGACTTCACCTTGATGTACCGAGACGCATTCGAAAAGGTCGGCGATTCGGAGAGCGCGCGTATCATTCAGCGGGTACACGACGACGAAATTCGCCATGTTCGCTTGGCGCGGCGATGGTTACTCGAGGAGACCGGCCATAGCTCGGACCTCAACGCTTTTGAGTCTGAAGCCCCATTTCCGTTTACGCTTGGGCGCGCCAAAGGTCGCCGATTTCACACCGAGCCTCGATTCGCAGCAGGCCTAAGCACCGAATTCGTCGATGCTGTGAAGTATGCGCGCAAGAAGTCCAAACCAGCGACTCAAACCAGTTAAATGCTCTTTATTCCGAACCTCGGAGCCGAGCAGCCCCTTGCAAACAGAGAGCACCTGGATGCGCTGAGGCCGTTTGTACTTCGGGCAATGGAAAACCTCGTTCGAAATTCTCGGTATGTAGATTCACCCGGCGAATCGCAGGTGCTCGGTGGTTACGAGCGTTCTTATCTGCCAGCCGAGCTTCTAAATAAACTACCCGACGATGGTCTATTCGCGTTTATAAATACAAACGACGTAGTGGAACTCGCGCGAAAAGAAGGACGTCCACTTATTGGCTCCGCAAACGCCATGTCATTTCATAGCCGAGGCTGGCTCTATAAGCATCAGTCAAGACAACAAGACCCCTGGTTGGATGCGGCGTTCGCCTATGACTTCGACAACTATACACGCGATGACATCATCGAGCTTGCTTCGACGCGGTTACGCCAACATCCATCACTACAGCAAAACCGAACCTGGAAACCCTTTCTCTCCGCCAGCGCTTCGGGTCGTTGCGCGGGGCAAGGCACTGAGCTCGGTCAAGACGAAATAAAGTTCATCAAGAACTCACAGAGCATCGGTTTATGTCTTGAGCCCTGGGTCAGAAGAACCAGAGATTATAGCAGCCAGTTTTGGCTTACGGATACTGAAGTCTTTTGGCTATCATCCACCCATCAACTCGTCACTCCAGCTGGACGTTATCGAGGCCTTGAGACCACTTGCCGAACGAACCATACGCCCATTTTTCAGCTGGATGACCCGATCTTTAGTCGACACCACGCGTTGGCACTGGAGCTGAAAAGGGAGGGATACTCGGGGCCACTCGGGATCGATGGATTTGATTACCGTGGACATCAGGGCGAAGAAAGTCGAGCTGCTTGCGAGGTCAATGCACGGCTAACAATGGCGCATCTTCTACTTGGTATGGCGGTCACTCGCGGAATCCCCAGGGCCAGCGCGTGTGATATTCGTCTACTCCTGAAGGAAGAAATTGTTGAGTAAGGAACGTTTTCTCGAGGATCATTGAGGTCCTAGAAGTATTTTTTCCTCACGTAACTCGCCTTTAAACGGCCCGAAGCCCACCTAAGCCCTTGAAACTTCTGCTTAATTTACTTTAGATCAAATTTTTAATCG
>JAYYQC010000058.1:0-10000 GCA_036128675.1 Myxococcota bacterium
TACGGGCCCAAACAACAAAGACGCCCGCTTCCGTCCCAGAGGTGATCCACATTTTCTGACCGCTGATGACCCAGTCATCGCCCTCGCGGATGGCCTTTGTCTGAAGTGATGCAGCGTCCGAGCCTGAGCCCGGTTCACTTAGCGCGAAGGCCCCCGCGAAAAATTCGCCTGAGGCGAGCTTGGGGCAGTAATGCTTCTTCTGTGCGTCGGTGCCAAACTGCTGAATGACTTCCCCGACCATGTTGGTGACCGCCATGGTCACAGCGATGGAAGCATCGGCTTCGGCGATGCGCTTCACAGCGTTGGCATACGCGACAACGCCTGCCCCCTCACCACCTAGTTCTTTGGATACATTGACCGCCAAGAGTCCACGCGACCCCATCTTTTTGATGAGCGCATGGTCAATCTCACCCGCCTTTTCGCGCGCCTCAGCACCTGGGGCGACCTCGGTTTGAGCGAATGATTCAACCTCTTGGTAAAACTCTTCGGCGGTCTGGTTAGACATTGCTTAGTCTCGCTTTGCTTCGTTGAGGACTTGTCGTGCAATGACGAGTCGTTGGATTTCGGAGGTACCCTCGTAAATGCGCGTAATGCGGGCATCCCGATAATGGCGCTCAAGTGGGTACTCTTTTGAGTAACCGAAGCCACCGTGAATTTGAATTGCTAGGTCCGTTACGTTTGTGGAGGCTTCACTGGCGTAGAGTTTTGCCATCGCTGCTGCTGGACCGAACTTCTTCTTTTGGTCCTTCTGCATGGCCGCTTTCATAATAAGAAGACGCGATGCTTCGATTTGAGTCGCCATATCCGCGAGCATAAACTGGATTGCTTGAAAGTTGGCAATTGGGCCACCGAAGGCCTCACGCTCAAGCGAGTAATCTCGCGCGGTCTCGAAAGCCTGACGGGCGATGCCGAGAGCCTGCGCCGCGATGCCGATGCGTCCACCGTCGAGGGTAGACATCGCGATTTTGAAGCCATCGCCAACATTGCCAAGAAGTGCGCCTTCTGGAAGGACAACCTCGTCGAGAGAGATCTGCGAGGTGCTGGATGCCTTGATTCCGAGCTTCTCTTCATTTTTCGCGACGACAAAGCCAGGTGTGTCCGTCGGTACGAGATAGGCGTTGATACCCTTCACGCCTTTGGACTTATCTCCCATCGCGAAGACGATACAGAGGTCAGCCTGAGCGCCATTTGTGATCCAGTTCTTTGCTCCACGAATTACCCACTCGTTGCCCTTCTTTTCGGCGACGGTACTTTGAGCAGCAGCATCCGAACCAGTCCCAGGCTCTGACAGCGCGAAACAGCCGATCTTGGAGCCCTGTGCGATTGGCTTGAGCCATTCCTCTTTTTGCGCGTCGTTGCCGAAGCGAAGGAGCGGGTCGTTTACCAGCGAGTTATTGACGCTGGTGATTACGCCGCAGGACGCGCAGCCCGCCGAGAGTTCCTCAATCGCCAGCGCATAAGAAACGTTGTCCATCCCAGCGCCGCCCCATTCTTCAGGTACAGCCACGCCCATGAGGCCCAGCTCGGCCATCCCTTTGAACTGTGCGTCAGGGAACTCACCCTTCTTATCGAGTTCACCTGCTACCGGCAGAAGCTCAGCCTTCGCAAAAGCTCGAACGGAATCGCGGAGAAGAGTCTGCTCTTCGGAAAGTTGAAAATTCATTGTTAACTCCCTTTGAATTCAGGTGAACGCTTCTCCAAGAACGCGCGGGTACCTTCCCGCATGTCCTCTGAGGAGAAGATAGTGCCGAATGATGATTGTTCCAGTGTGCAAGCGTCGCTTTGCTGAAGATCAAGCCCATCTCGAATCACCTTTTTTGCGATCCGAATAGCGAGCGGGCTTCTGGAAGCCATGGTCTTTGCCCGCCTTTGAACTTCTTCCATGAGTGCGTCGGGCTCAAAGAGGCCTTGTACCAGCCCAATTGAGGATGCGGTTTCAGCGTTGTAGATATCACCGCTGAAGATCCACTCAGATGCCGCACCTGCGCCAACTTTGCGCGGTAAGCGGACACATCCTCCAAAGCCAGGTATCAAACCAAGATTCACTTCGGGCTGCCCAAATTTGGCTTTTGTGGAGGCGTAAATGACGTCGCATGCGAGAGCGAGTTCACAGCCACCACCAAGTGCGAAGCCGTTGACTGCCGCGATGACAGGTATGGGAAGTTGCTCAAGTTTTGCGAATACTCGGTGACCAAGTGCAGAGAATTCTTCAGCTTCTGTCGCGTTCATATCGGCCATCGCTGCGATGTCCGCACCGGCGACAAATGCTTTGCCTGAGCCGGTGAGGATCAATGCACGCAACGTTTTGTCACTCGCCACAGCGTCGGCAAGCCTCTCGAGGTCACTCAGGACCTGAGCGTTGAGCGCATTAAGCGCTTTGGGGCGATTGATTGTAGCGGTTACGACATTATCGACTTGCTCGATAAGCACCGTCTCGAGTTCTAGATTCATCATGGGTCTCCCAGGGCGAGTATGCCGCCTCTTCCTGCTCAAGCCTCATAGAGAGACAACCGCAGGAATGTCAACGCGCTTGATGGCGCGTTCGGTCAACCCTTCTTTGCAATCGCTGCGGTATACAGGATTTTTTTGGGCACATCGAAGAGGAGCGAAGCAGCCTTTGAAGCATCTTTGGCGCTGAATCCGGCATTGAGCAGCTTGTCGAGCGCCTCGAGAGCATCGCTTTCGTCGGATTCCGCTTGGACCGTGCTCGGGCCGAGAACGAGGGTCAATTCTCCTCTCGCAGCCTCCTTACCCAGGGAGGGAAAGGCGTTGCATGTGGTACGATACACGGTCTCGTACTTCTTGGTGAGTTCTCTGCAGATGACCAGCTCTCTGTCGCCGAGGAGCTCCGATAGGTCGTCTGCGCAGGCTTCGATGCGATGAGGGGACTCAAGGAAAACTACAACGCCCGGAAATCTTTCGAACTTCGCAAGGATATCACGGCGGGCTTTCCGCTTTTGGGGCAAGAAACCAGCCCAAAGCGTGCCAAATTCCCCATGGTCGAATCCCGACACCGAAAGGGCCGCACTCAACGAGGAGGCTCCAGGAATTGGGCTGACTGCCATCTCGGCCGCGAGTAATGCATTGACGATGGTGCTTCCTGGATCGCTGATACCGGGTGTTCCCGCGTCGGTTACCAGTGCGATGACTCCACCATTGAGAATGCTCTGCTTAATTTCAGCCGCACGCGAGGCTTCGTTGTGCTGGTGCAGACTTCTGAGCTCGGTGTGGATATCGAAATGGTTGAAGAGTTTCTGAGTGTGACGCGTATCTTCGGCATAGACTCTCTCGGCGGCGCTCAAGACCTCGGCAGCGCGGGGGGAAAGGTCGCCTAAATTCCCAATCGGCGTCGCAACAAGATAGAGGGCTGGCTTCAGCATGCTTCAAAGGCTTCTTTCCGCCATGTGACCTCTACTTGAGGCTCAAGCTCTACACCGATCACATCAAAACGGCACTCTTCCCAGACGAAGTTATCACCATGGTAAGCGAGAAAGAGTTCACCAGCCCGGCGTAAGCGCCTGATCTTTGCAGGCGTAACAGTTTCGAGCGGATGAACATTCCCACTGCGTCGACGAGATCGAACTTCAACGAAGCACAGACAGCGTTCGTCGAGCGCCACGATATCGATCTCATGGCCTTCGACGACAACGTTGCGACCGATGACCTCGAGACCAGCGTGTTGGAGATGGCGGGCTGCCATTTCCTCAGCAGCATTTCCCAATGTCCCCGATGAGTCGACTGAAAGGTCTCTCAGTGTCATGTCGATTCCCCCAAAAGAGCGCACGGTGAAACGCAAAAAAGCGCGGAGCCAGCTTTTGCTGAATCCGCGCCTTTATACAATTGCTCGAAGCGAACTCTCGTTTACGCGCGAGAAGTTCCTCGGGTACGTTCGCGAAGACGAGCCTTCTTACCACGTAGGCCACGTAGGTAATATGGACGTGCGCGACGTACGCGACCGGTACGAACGATTTCTACCTTCTCAACGTCAGGGCAGTGGATTGGAAATACACGTTCTACACCGATGCCGTCGGAAATCTTACGTACAGTAAAAGACTTACCAATGCCGGTACCACCAACCTTGATGACCACGCCTTGGAAGACCTGAATACGCTCTTTTTCGCCTTCTTTAATTCGGACGGAGACTTTGAGAGTGTCGCCTGAACGGAAAGTTGGTAGTTCGCGAAACTGCTCTTGCTGAATTTTTTCAATGATGCCCACGACTGGCCTCCAATAAATTACAAATTCGAGGAACGCTGCTTAGTATATCAAACCCGAAATTGGCAAGGGTCTGACGCGAAAACCCAATATTTTTCGCTGGCATTTCAGCGTTCATGATCAAGATCCTCGTCCCAAATGCGGCTCGTTAACTCGCTCAGCCGCTTACTTTCGAGGTTGGACGTTAAGTCTGGTCGGTATCGTTTAGTTAAAGCCAGTGCTGCACGTTCTCGCCACTGCCTAATCTTGGCGTGATCACCTGAGCGCAGAACTTCTGGAACGGCTAAGCCATTTAGGTCTGCAGGTCTCGTGTACTGGGGATGCTCTAACCCCCCGATTTCGAACGATTCATCAACAACCGATGCTGCATTTCCAAGCACCAAGGGGAGTCTTCGAACGACCGCATCGGTGATCGCCCACGCTGCGGGGTCTCCCCCACTGAGGACGAAATCTCCGAGTGATAAGTCGATGTCGACGTGTCGCCTGACCCGTTCGTCGAAGCCTTCATATCTGCCGCATAGCAAGGTCATACCAGGCTCAAGCGCCAGAGCGTTCGCGATTGATTGGCTGAAGCGCTCTCCTCGGGGAGAAAGCATAATCACGGGACCATTGTGGTTGGCTTTCACATGGCTGATGGCCTCTATGGTCGGTGCGGCCTCAATCAGCATACCTGGGCCGCCACCAAACGGTGTGTCATCAACCTGTCGATGCACCCCTTTTCCATAATCTCGTAGATTCGTGACACCATATTCGACAAGGCCATCTCTAAAAGCCCTGCCCACCAAGCCTGTGGCCTCGGACAATAGAGTCGGCCAGATATCTGGTGTGAGTGTGATGATATCGAGACGAAAGGGTCGCTGGCTCATGTGAGCAGTCCCTCGGGTGGCTCCAGGACGAGGATATTCGCATCGCGCCGGAATTCGACAATAAACGCATCGACAAAAGGAACGAGTTCGATGCCACGTGGAGTCTTCAGCTCGAGAAGGAGCTGCATAGAGTTCGACACAACCCGAACAACCTCCCCCAGTACTTCGCCGGCCCCATTTTGAGCCTCCGCGCCACGTAGCTCATAGAGCCAATACTCGTCGTTCTGCAGTGGTGGGAGTTCGGTTCCCAATGCTTCAAGCTCGGCATTCCGAAGCGCCTCGGCGGCATTTCGGTCGTTCACACCTTCAAGCGCGAGAATCACAAGGCCGCCGGCGAATTTAAAACGCTTCAGCGCGTGCACCGTCGCGGGCTTCCGTGATGCAATACGGAGCTTCGTGAGGCGTTTGAGAAGTGAAGGTTCATCTGACTCACAGAAAACCTTTATTTCACCACGGATCCCATGGGGCTTGACCACGGTGCCAAAAGGTACCCATTCAGACATAAGAACGGCTCTGCGAGTTCGAAATGATTCAGTCGACGATGTCGAGAGAAGGGATGGCTTCGCCTTCATCGGTGGCTGCGGCCATCAACGTACGAATGGCGTGTGCGGTACGGCCTTTACGGCCAATTACTTTACCGCGGTCTTCTGCAGCGACGCGAAGATTCCAGGTAGCGACTTCACCGTCGGCCTGGTCAACCTCAACGGCTTCGGGGTCATCGACGAGTGATTTTGCGATGTATTCGATAAGCTCTTTCATTGATCGATGCCGCTTATGAAATAACGCCGGCGACCTTCAAGAGGCCTTTCACACGGCTTGATACCTGTGCGCCGTTGTCGATCCACTTTTGAGCCTTCTCGTTATCTACGGTGAGCTGCTTGTCGCCAAGAGGATTGTAAGTGCCGATTTTCTCAAGAAAACGGCCATTTCGAGGCATGCGGCTATCCGCGGCAACGATGTAATAATGCGGACGGTGTGTGTTACCTTGTCGGCTTAGTCGAAGTGCAACTGCCACTGGTTAATCTCCTAAGTTTAGTAGAGGGTCGCGTATATCGTCCCAAGTGACGGATTTGTCAAGACAATCCCCATGAGTCGGGCGAAAGTCGCATAAATTATTGGATCAACCAGAAGCGGCTCGTGTCTTGATACCATTCCGGGCTTCGAAACACATCGAGTGGACTTACCGTGTCCGAGGTGCCCTCTGCGAAGATAGGACGGAAGTAAATCAGACGATTCGAGCCAGTTAGGGACATCAGAACACCTGTTCCATACTGCTCGCTACGCCAAACTTTCAGGTCACTAGGCAGCGAAAAGTCGATATCGAACGCGATACCATCCGAAGATTGGTTTAATTTCCAAACGCCGGACGGCCAAGATGCTACGGCGGAGATTCGATTTGCTCCAAGTAACTGAAGGGTGCCTGTTTCCCCGCGAGTTAAACCCTCCGGCGGCGCACAAGGATTACTTGATTCGACATCTTTGAATCTTAGGTGAATGGGTTCACGCGCACCAATGGACGTCCCGAAACCGAACCGTTCACCAGGACCCACGCGGTATAATCGGCGGTCGCTCGACACTGAGAATTCTCGGGCGGCTCGAACCTCATAGCCGATGCGCCCTGACGATGGACGACAGGCGCTCGGTATCGGTGCATTTAGCTGCCAATAGGTATTCCCTTCACGTTCAACGACAGAATCGATGCGTCGTTCGAGAAGACACGATGCCTCGGCTTCGTCGGCAGCCCCAAGAGTGCTAAGGCATGCATCGGTGAGGGTTAAGCCCTCAGTGAGGACCAGCAGGTCGCCACATGGCTCATCTGCGTCGCACTTACCTTGGAGTCGCAAATCGTCACCAAGGTTCACTTCGTCGGTGAAACGCAGCAGATTCAAACCGAGGTCATCGACCAGGTCGACGTTGCCTTCCTCGTCAGCGGTAAGGACACCTCCACCGAGCGGACGCGATAGCTGCCCATCGGCGAGACCTTCCCAGGTTACTTCAAGCCGGTGATCTCCGACCACCCAACGCGCGACCATGAGCTGGAATGGCGAGATGGCATCTTCTGGCTCTACCTCGTCTTGACCGGCGTTTGGGTCGACTTCAAATACCGTAAAGACTGAATCGATGTCGGTATCCTCGGCAATGATTCCTCCTGGCTCAGCCAGGGCGGCGCTGAGAACTTCGATATTGGTCGATGCCCCAGTACGTAACGTTTTGCACCAGCTGTCGCTGATGAGCTCGTATGCGCCGCTTTCTCGCTCTTTACCGATGAAGCGCACACCATTTTGAATACCCAGGACGATGAAGACTTCGTCGTAGTATCGGTTGACTTCATCGCAAGTGCTAAACCACGCGTCATCACCTGCGCCTGCGCCCAGGGCAACCACCCTCTTGGCGTGGAGGTCGAGGTAGAGTCCATCGTATACAGAACTCCGCTCAAGCGTATCCGAATCGTTCCGACATACCTGCTGATTGTACGGATGAAGACCACTGCATACATCCTCCGAATTATCTGCACCGCAGGATGCAACACACGAGAGCGCTGGTCCTGTGATATTCTCGAGCGCCTCTCCTGTGAGCTCTGCGACATCTAGGAGTAGCGCATCCTCAAGCTGAGGTCGTGCGATCAAAAGCACCTGATTGTCAGTCGACAGCGATATCGGGCCAGCAATCGTCCCTATCGAAAGCGATTGAACATCTTCATTCGAAAGGTCTATCGAAAAAATGCGTTGCCCTTCCAGGTCTGTACCCACCAGTCTCGAGTTGTCTGACGCTACCTCGAGATCCCACGGGGTACCCCCGACCGATAGAATGCGTTCGATGGTCCATTGGTATCCCGCTGATTCCCGGATGATAGTGAACTCAACGACTTCACCCGCACTTGGGACCGTTGCCCAGGCTTTGGCGATGCAAGGATCTGTGCACTCTTCAGGCGAGCGACGAATATTGCCGACACCAGCAGAGAAAAGTGCGCCGCTTCTGGTAGTCGACTGGCTTAACGATAAACCATCCCGGGCTGCGAGGAAGTCCACAAATTCTACTTCTCCACTTAAGCCGCTTACGTAGAGCGCCCCGCCGGCAGTGCTTTCCCAGCTCCGGGCTTCCGCCTGAATTTCCCATGATAATGGAAGATAGAAGGCAGGAGACATGAGCTCTTCCGCCACGCCAGACTCGGGATCAAGCTGGACAAACGTCGCTTGGTCGCCGTTTTCCTGCCCCACCATGAGCCATCCGTCGTCGACGATGGCGAACCCAGAGGGCCGCTTAAGCTGCAAGGTTAAGCTTCCGTTAATCTCATCACAGCCGACAAGACAGAGCTGCCCAAGGAGCAGTAATCCAAGGGTAAATCGATTCAACATTGTGTTACCTCTGCGACAGGCTTGCGCTGTAGAGCTTCATTGCGCGGCTAATATCGCGCGCTTCCCAATTGGTGAAGTCAAAGATGCTTAAGGAGTGGCTCTCGAAATGGGTACACACGAGGTAGAGAGAGCCATCAAGCTCCACCCAGGTAAGCCCAAAAGGCCCCTGTACTCGGCCGTAGCCGTCAGATGCGCTAAAGTCCCACTCCCAGATGACTTGAAACTTTCCGTTGATGAATTCGCCAGCCCACAATTTGTCGTTTCCGTACGACGATAAGGCGACGAGTGAGCCGGTAGCAGTGGGTCGAACCGCCAGATCGAGCACGCGTCCTTCGATCTCCTGAAAGTCGATGAGGTCGAAGGATGGTACTTGGCGGAAAGTGTCGCCCTCAATGCGGGTCTCAGCCTCAAGTGAAGCGGCGATCACGCCATTTGGGCTCCTTGATAGCGCCAAGAATGCATTTTCCTCTTCGAGGGGGACAATCTTGACGGATTCTCGCGCTAGAAGACCGTCTGAAAATGGGAATGACTCCCCTTCGTAATCACCGGATATCATTGTCTCCGTGATGTCCATCATGACAAAACGGCCGGGGCTTGTCGCGCTGCCTCGCCCAGAGATAAGCAGCTGAGGCTTACCGTCGAACTCTAAGTATGTCATGTCTCCGGTGGCAGAGACCGGTAAGAGCGTCAGCATGATCGGCTCCCAGGCTTCGTCAATTTTCTCAAAAAGCCAAAGCCAATTAGAGCTTAAGAACGCAACAGCTGCGAGGTTTCTATCGGCAATCCCATCGTTCCAGACGAATTGGTGGGCGTGAAAGGCACCCTCAAACGAACCTTCGAAAATTGTCTCGTCGGTTAAAGCTGCCTGCGTTCTTTCGTTCGTCCCGTCTGGCATGAGTCGAATAAGCCCTACCTCGTTGCAGCCGGTGGCTTTCTCAAGCGTGGTCATCGAGCTCGAAATCTCTCCATTGGCACTGCCACAGGTGATCTGGCCTTCGCTCACGTTGATTGAGGACACAAGGGCTTCCCCTCGGTGGTTTGCCCCCCGGTGTGGAAGAAGGATATCGCCATTGTCGAAAGAAACCCGTCCCGGATGTGAGAGGATGCGAAGGTTTTCCCCGGTCATAAAGTTCTCTATCGAGGCTTCGTCTTGGCCGGATTCCAGCGCCTCTGAGAGATCGACAACGTTGAGCCAAGCCGTCTTAAACTTCAGGTCGAAGTTACCGTTTACGATGAGCAGTTCGCCGTTACCCAGATCGGTCGTTGACGATGGGTAGTAGAGCGTATCGGTTGGTGGCTCAAGACCAGGAAGCTCGACGCCACAGCCAGAGGCCATGATGGAGAGTCCCGTGATAAGTCCGGTAAGCCAATTGGCCATAGGGCTAAGGGCCCGACGCCTGTGTGTGGTCTGACTGTTTGGTTTAAGGATGTGTCGCAATCTCTTCTCCGTTAGCTCTCACTTAAGAGCGCCTGCGCTGCCGCAAGACGAGCTACCGGAATACGGAAAGGAGAGCAACTGACATAATTCAATCCAACGCGATGAAAGAACTCAATGGACGCTGG
>JAYYQC010000059.1:0-10000 GCA_036128675.1 Myxococcota bacterium
ATCGCCCCCATGTTCGCCGCAAACCCCCAACTTGAGCTTCTTTTTCTTGTTTCGTCCGGCCTCGACGCCCAGCTTTACGAGCTGGCCCACACCAGCTTGGTCGATGCTCTGGAATGGGTCACGCGGTAAGATAGCGCTCTTCACGTAGTGCGGGAGGAAATTCCCGGCGTCATCTCGGGAAAGCCCCATGGTCGTCTGGGTCAGGTCATTGGTGCCAAAGCTAAAAAAGTCAGCGTGTTCAGCCACTTCTCCGGCAGTGAGGCAAGCCCTGGGTAGCTCAAGCATGGTGCCGATGGTGACATCCACCCAGACTGAGCGACGCTCAAAGACTGCGTGTGCCCATCCGCGAATAACCTCTCGGATTCTTCGAAGTTCTTCTTGCTCCATGACAAGTGGCACCATGATCTCCGGCTTTACGTCGATGCCCTCCTCGGCCACGATGCACGCGGCGTCGACAATGGCCGTTGTCTGCATTTCCATGATCTCAGGGTACGTAACGCCCAGACGACATCCGCGGTGACCAAGCATCGGGTTAAATTCGTGCAGGTCATCAGCACGGCGCCGAATGCTCTCTGGCGTGGTTTCCATCGTCTTTGCAAGCTCTGCGATATCTTCATCACTCTGCGGAAGGAACTCGTGTAGAGGTGGATCGAGGAGACGAATGGTGACCGGCTTGGCCCCCATCGCGCGAAAAATACCCTCGAAGTCTTCTTGTTGCATCGGTTGCAGAAGCTTCAGTGCCTCTCGCCGGCTCTCTTTGTCTTCTGCCAGGATCATACGACGCATGACATTGATACGGTCTGGTGCAAAGAACATGTGCTCAGTGCGGCAAAGGCCGATGCCTTCGGCACCGAGCCGAACTGCGGTCTCAGCGTCTTCCGGCGTATCTGCATTTGCTCGAACAAAGAGCTTGCGGGTACGGTCAGCCCAGCCGAGAAATTTACCAAAGTTTCCGCCAAGTTCAGCCCGAATAGTCGGAATCTTTCCTCGGAAAACTTCGCCGGTTGCACCATCGATGGTGAGCTCTTCTCCGTCATTGAGCCAGACAACCGCGTCACTATCCGCCTGACGAAACCCGATGCGATTCGCAGCTTCATCGACGACTAGGTCGCGACATCCTGCGACGCACGGTCGACCCATACCTCGCGCCACGACTGCGGCGTGAGAAGTCATTCCGCCGGTCGCCGTAAGAATACCACGGGCAGCATGCATACCTTGGATGTCTTCAGGGCTGGTTTCTTTTCTGACCAAAATGACGTTCGTGCCATCTTTTGCTCGCTCAGCTGCATCATCTGGATCGATGACCGGTAGGCCTGTCGCAGCACCCGGTGAGGCATTGAGACCACGTGCCAGCAATGTCTTTGCTGCATTTGGGTCCAGTTGGGGATGCAGTAGCTGTGAGATCTGCTCTGGATCTACACGCATGAGAGCCGTTCCCTCATCGATGAGGTCTTCTTCAACCAAATCGACGGCGATCTTAAGCGCGGCTCCCGCAGTTCGTTTTGCATTCCTGGTTTGCAAAATGAAGAGCTGTTCGTCCTGGACGGTGAATTCGACATCCTGGATGTCGGTGTAGTGTCGCTCGAGTCGGCCAAGCGTATCGATGAGCTCTTTGTAGACCTTTGGCTGCTCCTTTTCGAGCGATTGTACTTCGTTGCTGGCAGCCTCATCCTCGGCATGAAGTGGTCCCGGCGTCCGAATACCAGCAACGACATCCTCGCCTTGAGCATTAGGCAGCCATTCGCCAAGCACCTTATGCGCGCCTGTGGATGGGTCGCGACTGAAGGCTACGCCTGTTCCTGAGGTCGGGCCTAAGTTACCGAAAACCATTGCTTGGATATTGGCAGCGGTACCCCAAGCACCAGGTATCTCGTTCAACTCTCGGTAGGTCACAGCCCGCTTTGTGCCCCAGGAACCGAAGACAGCTGCGACAGCCTGTCGCACCTGCTCTAGGGGGTCCTGAGGAAACGGGTAGCCAGCCAGCTTCTCGAAGATAGCCAGAGACTCTTCGATGATCGTACCTAAGTGAGCCTCAGTCAGCTGATGGTCGAACTCTAAGCTGTGCTCGCTTTTGAGACGCACAAGTGGCGCCTCGAGTTCATGTCGCTCCAGGCCAGCGACAACGTCGCCATACATTTGGATAAGCCGGCGATAGGAATCCAGGGCGAATCGGCGGTTGCCACTGCGCTTGGCAAGCCCTTCGAGCGTGACATCTGTAAGTCCGATATTGAGAACTGTGTCCATCATGCCTGGCATCGATACCCGAGCGCCGGATCGGACTGAGACCAAAAGTGGGTTTTGGGCGTCGCCAAATTTAGGTCCGTTGAGCGACTTCTCGATATGGTGAAGCCCCTCATCGATGCTGTGCAAGACGCTGTCGCTCAGCTTTGAGCCATCGTCGTAGTATTGCTGGCAGAGAGGTGTAGGAAGCGTAAAGCCCGGCGGAACCGAGATACCGAGGTTGCACATCTCAGCGAGATTCGCGCCCTTCCCACCAAGAAGGTCTCGCTGACTTTGGTTTCCATCTGTTCGCCCTTTGGCAAACGCATACCAATTTCGCATGGGTCTCACCTCTATTCGCATGATGCTGCAATGCGTCACTTTAGCCGCTGCAACACAGTGCGTCAAATACCAGGAGGCGGTCGTTTGCTTTGGATTAACGGAAGTTTAGTCCACAGCAGATGCTTGTTTCCGATGCCGTTGAGCGATGTGCCGAATTGCTTCCAACTCATCGGGAACTACGCCGCCTCGCGTGCGGTAATAACGTTCTATTGCCTCATAAACCAAGTAGAGTTGTGCTCTGCCTGTCTTAACTCCTTGCTGTAAGGATCGTTTCGTCTGGCTGAAATCCATCGTGCCGATATCGCCGATATCAGGCTCAAAAACGACATCGGCAGTCTCGAGTTCGTGGACCGCCGCATTTGCCATCATCACTGTGATGCTCTGCAGGACAACATCAACGACATTGTTCACGTTGGTCGCATGCACGCTTTTGGTAACACTCGAAGCCAATACAATATCTGCGCCGAGCTCATGGGCTGTGGATACCGGGATGTTTTCAACCACACCGCCATCGACCAGAAGTCTGCCGTCGTGAATGGCAGGTCGGAATACGCCGGGGATGCTCACAGACGCGCGAAGCGCTTTGCTGATCCCTCCCTGTTTGAAGAGAACCTTCTTTCCAGTCTGAAGGTCTGCTGCGACAGCGACAAAGGGAATTGGGAACTTTTCAATTCGAGGCTCTTTGAAGTTGTCTTCAACAAACTCCACGAGCGCGTCCCCCTGAACTGGCCCCATACTTCCGGAGAGGAAGGAGAAGTCAAAGATGTCATCCTTCGTAACTCTCTGCGCCATCCATTCCAGTTCAAAGATATCCGGATTGGCGGCGTATTTCCCACCCACCAAAGCGCCAACCGATGTTCCAACGATGAGGTCAATCGGGACACCCGCCTCGTGAAGAACCCGAAGCACTCCAACATGAGCAAGTCCACGTGCGCCACCACCGCTCAGAACAACTGCAATGCGCGGCGCTGGGACATCTACCTTCTTCGGTGCTGTTTCGAGTGCAGGAGCGGGATTCGCTGTCGCTGCTGTTGGCGCGGGCTCCGGGGTAAGAGACGGGACAGCCGGTGCCACACAAGCGGCTAAGCCAAGGCTAAAGAGGATGCAAAAGGTGCGGTACATAAACTTGGGGAACATCCTAGACAGCACAGGCCGACATTAGCGACGGAAAAGCCGCCGGCGAGCAAGCGCGAAGAGTAAGAAGAGCAGTGGCAATGCAGGGGCTGCACTCTGGCATCCTGCATCTTCTGAGTATTCGATGACAACTTCGGGGCCCTGAGTAGCGTGAACGCTGCCGGTCTCCCGGCTGGCTGGCAGGATGGGCGTGGTCTCAATTTGAGTCGGTCGAACATCAAAAGATGTTAGCTGACGCGTAAGAGTACGGTCGCCTAAGCCGACCTCAAGTAAGCCATGATGTGTTCCGGTCAATGCCGTATGCGGCAGCGAGGCCGCCCAGCCGCTTGGCAGCTTTCGGAATGCATGCCGTAACTTAAATCCTGGCATCTGAATCGAAGCATGGGTGATATCGGCATCCACGCCGAGGGACTCAAGATAGACCAATCGGCGACCTTCGTCGGCGCGAAGTGCAAATTTCGTTGTTTGGTCATCGGCCACTACGGGTTCCTGGCAGATCTCTTCGTCGGCGGTCGAGTCGGTACAGAGCTTGATAAACACACCGAGGAGACGGTTCGTTGTATCAAGTGGGTGCAAGGACAAGACTTTCGGCACCAATGGTACGCCAAGTGCTTCTTCGTTGAGTTCAATGATAATTGGGTCGCCACTTCCCAAGAGCGATGGCAAGAGCCCGGCGATGACATCCTGGAGACCCTGCTCATCGAAAGAGATTCCCATTTCGTCGTAGGTTTGAAAGACGTTTTCGAGGGCGATTGTATCAATGCGAACCTCAAGGCCTGCTTCATTCGGTAAGAGGCTGATCCCTGCGACCAAATCGAACGAGAACGCCAGCGCCATAAATTCGGCGTCATCAAGAAATGGGTAGAGCTGAAGTTCGACGTTTGGCCAGATTAGCTGAACACTACTGTCCGTTTCATCTTCGGAGAGGACTTCACCGGTACCAAACTGAACGACAGGTGGGAGATTTGGCCGTATCGCCAGCCCTACTGGGGTCTCGGGAGAGGCAATCTCTCCAAGCTGCGGCGCGAAAAGACTAAAGAGTGAAACGGTCGGACTAAAGTCTCCTCCGCTTAACTCGGCAAGTTCGTCGCCTCCGAGGTTAAAGTGAAGGTTTCCGGACTGGAAGAGCTCAAAGGTGGCGCGCTCAATCGCCGCATCGGAGAGCATCACCATGACGTCGAAGGGTTCGAATTGGCCACCGTTGAGGTCGGTCTGGACCATGAAATCGTTGAAGTCGAGCTGGGGCACCACAAAGGATGGTGGGCTCACTTGAGGGGCAAAGCGCGCCGGGGCGCCGTCAAATCCAACATCCACGGTAAAGTCCAGGGCGCGATTGCCGCCTGCGCTGATCACCTTTGGATTATCTTCGTTGGCGGTTGCTAAAAACCCCGTTGGGTTACCGCGGGCACCTGCAATCGGCAGGAGCTCCTTGAGGTTGATTTCGCCGCTGCCCTCGAGTGGCTGGTCAAGTAAGTCACCGAAGACTCCATCAACGAGTGATTCGCCGATGAATGATGCAAGGACCTCGGTCTCTAGGAGTACTTCGAGCGCTGATTGAAGGCCGTTTGTAAAGGTGCACCATGCGCGGCATCCATCGCCGTCGCAGTAGGGGTCGTTGACTGCCCCCTCTTGTCGAATATGGAATAAAAGATCCACATCGTCGAGCGTAGTGTCTTGCGGCTCAAGGACGAGGTAGGGCTTCTGGTCATCCCGAATCTCCACATTTGGGCGGAAGACAAACCGGAGCCGCTGAACCCAGATTCCGCCATCCGAGCGGTCGTCGTTGACAATTGCGCATGAGTTCTCGAGCCCAAAACCCGTGAGAGCCCAGACGAGGTCCGGTGAAAGTCGCACGAAATCACCGTTATTAGGAGCACATGCATTTAAGTTCGATTCGGTACATCCAAGCAGAAGCTCGAGCCCCGGACCCTCGCTGTCTTCGATGATATTGACCTGAAGGTTATCCTCCATGGAATCTAAGTGTAGGCCAATACGAGACCGCGGGAGCGTCTGACCATTGCAGTCCCCCGTTCGAAGAGACGCGTCGATCGATGTGAAAATAAGGCTGAAGCTTCCACCGATGTCTTCACACGGTTGGCCGATAAAAAACCAGACGAGGTTGGGATCGTCTGGATCGGGATAACAGGTGGCATTTGGATCGTCTGCGGTTGAGCAGGTGCTTCCTAGAAGCCCTGGTACGCCGCCCGCAACTGCATCCATCGCGCTCTGTGTTAAACGCACAACGGACGCGCCTTGTGTTACCGCAGCTTCTGGCGTTGTTCTCGGGTACTCATAGTCGGGACTACACCCAATACCACCAGCATCACCACAGCCTACAATCAGGCTCAAAAAAACGAATGCGCACAAACGTCTAGACATAGGAGACTCCCCCACAGTTCTTTACCCAAGCCCCAGATAGTCCCCGTGTCGGACACTTGCAAGCGGATCTCATGAGCTAAATCCTTCCTTGTTCGGACCTAGCATGTTTGGCATAGTTTCAGTCGGACCTGAATTTATATCGTGAATTCGGTTGGTTAGTGCCATTTAACAAAGGCGGCAGCAATGCTGAAGAGACTTACACTACTCCCCCTGATCCTCAGTCTGAGTGTCAATGCCTATGCCGAAGATGCCCCCGCGCCAAGCGAAGCGGCTTCGTCGGCCGCAGCGAAGGCACTTTCTCACGCAGCTGATGCGCTGACGCACGCGGCCGAAGCACTCAAGCTTGCGTCAGAAGCATTTCAGCAAGCGCTCGAAGCAGAGCGAAAAGCCGAGGAAATGTTGGCGAAGGCCAATGAGAAGCCAGTTCGTCCCGGCGATGCTTTGCCCAACGGAACAGAGGAGCTCTGGGCTAAACGGGGCGACGAGGTAGGCTTACGCGCATTCCTGGATGAGCTCGAAAAGCGCAGTGACTCGGACACGAGCGATCTGAACGCTCTCGTCTGGTTGTCGCGTGGTTATTACCTGATGGGCGACGCCTATGTGGGGTACGAAGATGATGTTCGCGAGGATCTCCTCGCGACATTCACCAAGGGTATGGAATACGGCATGCAAGCGATGCGGCTGATTGACCCCGCTTTTGCGACTGCGGTTGATGCTGGAACCCCTGTCGAAGACGCGACAGTGAACCTCACCGATAAATCACTCGGGGCCATTTACTGGTATGCGGTGAATCTCGGTAAATTTGCGGGGAATAAGGACTTTCCAACCCTGCTTTTCTACAAGGCCACGATTAAGGGCCTGATGGATCGAGCACTCGAGATCGATGAGCTTTATTTCTACGGTGCCTTTCATCGTTACTTTGGTGCCTACTACGCCAAAGCTCCGGCTTTTGCCGGCGGCGACATGGGTAAAAGTAAATATCACTTTGATCGCGCTCTCGAAATCGAGCCAAACTACTTCGCCACGCGGGTGTTGGTTGCCGATTACTATGCCAAGAAAACTGAAGATACCGACCTATTTGAACGTCAACTGAATACGGTGCTCGATACTGACCCGGCATCATTGCCGGAGATAGAAGTCGAGAATCGGTTGGAACAACGCAAAGCCAAAGTGCTCTTAGAGAACATGGACGAGATCTTCTAAGGCAGCGCTCAGAACACGTGGTTTATTCGTTAAACGGGGGAAACAATGATTAAGAACAGCTTTAAGCTTATCGGCGGATGCTTGGTGCTCGCGCTCGCACTGACCTCGCACAACGCTTTTGCCAAGAAAGTCAAAGTAAAGATGGCGACAGTTGCACCCGAGGGAACCCCTTGGGAGCAGCAGGCGAAGGAGATCGCAAAAAAGGTCACAAAGGCCTCAGCGGGCCGAATCAAGTACAAGTTCTATTGGGGCGGAGCCAAGGGTGATGAGCAGGCCATCCTTAAGAAGGTCATTAAGGGTAAGCTTCAAATGTCTGGCATCTCAACCGCGGCGTTGGGAACTGTAATTCCCGAGCTCGATGCTCTCGACCTTCCCTTTCTCTGGGATAGCGCTGAAGAAGCTGACTTTGTCCTCGATAACCACCTCACGAAGTTCGTGGAAGGCTTGATGGAGGCTCAGGGCTTGGTGCTTTACCAGTGGGCTGAGAACGGCTGGCAAGGAATGGGTTCTACCGCAAAAGCTGTCAAATCACCTGGTGACATGGGGGGGATCGCGGTTCGTTCGCAGGAGTCCCCCGTGCATACCGGTCTCTGGAAGGCCTTGGGTGCCAACCCAATCGTCATGGAGATCTCAGAGGTCCAAGGTAAGCTTGAAAAGGGAGAGATCACGGTCGCTGCACAAACTCCCCTGTATACGTTCGCGGCAGGCTGGCAGGGCTTTCTGAAGCATTACAGTCTTACGAGGCACGTCTATCAAACCGCCCTCATCATGTATTCAAAAGAATTCTTTGATGGCCAAGATCCCGATATCAAGGCCGCCCTGATGACCGACCGTCAGGAAGGCGCTGTTCTTGGTCGTAAGTTGGTCCGGCAATTGGAGCCTCAGCTCATCGGTAACTTCACGAGCTATGGTATTGAAGTCGTTAAGCTGAGCGACGCTGAGCGCAGCGCCTTCAAGAAGGCGACTGCAGGTGTGCGCGCGGAGTACGAAAAGCAAGCAACGGTAAAAGCACGGGAGCTTTTAAAGCTCGTCGATAAGGGCAAGGCCGCCTTCAAATAGGATGACCTGTCATTAAACACGTATCTTTCGGGGGAGAGAGAATCATTATGTCCACAAGATTAGCCTGTATCATCCTATTGTCAGCCCTACTTTCTGCTTGTGGTGCGACCCGTACCGCGGCCTGGGACGTCGAGGCATCGGGGGCGAGCTCCGACCAAGCGATGTTGGATGAATTGCGAGCGTCCATTTCATCAAACTGGGATAAACGTATTGAGCGCGCCGCAACTGAAGCAGCGCTTGCCGAAATGGTAAAGCTCGACGCGGCCGGCGGTGCCACGGTTGAAGATTATGTTTTAGCGGCTCGCGCCTACTATTTCTACGCCGACACCCACCTTCGCTTTGCCAGTGAAGAGGATGCGATGCTTGAGTCGTATCAAAAAGGGATCAGCATGGCTGAGAAAGGCATGGTGGCTTCAAGCGATGCTTTTAAAGAGCGCGTAAAAGCCGGCGACCGCCCAGAAGATGCGGTGGATGCGCTGGATATCAAGGGTCAGCCCGCCATGTATTGGTATGCCTCGAATCTGGGTCGCTGGGCCAAGCAGAGTGGCTTCTCTACACTGATCCGCGAAAAGGACCGTATTAAGAAAATCATGGAGCGCGTAATGGCGCTTGATGAGAACTACTTCTTCGCGGGGCCCCATCGCTACTTTGGCGCGATGTATGGCTTGGCGCCAGGATTCGCGGGTGGCGATATGGATAAGTCACGCGAGCACTTTGAGAAAGCCATTGCGCTTGCACCAAATTACCTTGGTTCCAGGGTGCTCTACCTTGAGGTCTGGGCACAGAAAGAAGAGGATGAGGATGTCTGGCGCGAGCAGATGGATATCATCGACGCAACGGCGGAAGGCGCACTCGACGGCATGACGCCTGAAAATCATTTCGAAAAGAAGAAGGCAGCTGACCTCAAGTCCAAGGAAGAAGATATTTTCTTCTAAATGGTTCACGAGCAAATCGCTTCTCCTACGAAAGGAAATTAGTTCAATGATTCGACCACTTGTTATTTCAGCCCTTGCACTCACGCTTGCCGCACCTGTGGCGATGGCGAAAAAGGGCGACAAAGTAATTGTCCGCGCCGGTACGGTTGCTCCGGAGGGTACACCTTGGGAGCAGCAGATGAAGCAAACAAGGCGATATTTCCGGAAAGCTTCGGATGGCCGGATTAAAGTAAAGGTCTACTTTGGTGGTCAGAAAGGTGATGAGAAGTCCCTCGTTCGACAGTGTCGAGATGGTCGTCTCGAAATTGTAGGGGTCTCGACCGCGGCGCTCGCTACTGAAGCACCTGAGTTACGCGTTCTCGAGCTGCCCTTTCTTTTCGATTCAACCGAAATGGCCGACTACATTCTCGACGACAATTACGGCGCTATCAAAAGCATGCTCATGGATTACGACTATGTGATGTATCAGTGGGCTGAAAATGGCTGGCAGAATATCGGCATGAAAGACACCTTCGTGAAGGCTCCTACAGCCCTTCAAGGGCGTAAGATTCGGTCTCAAGAGGCTGAAATTCACTTAGCCACCTGGAAAGCTTTTGGTGCCTCTCCGGTCGAGATGCCAGTCTCGGAAGTTCTTCAGTCGTTGAATACTGGTCGTGTTGACGGTTTTGCCCAAACACCACTCTACTCATTTGCAGCTGCTTGGTACCGCGGCATTAAGTTTTACTCGA
>JAYYQC010000060.1:0-13481 GCA_036128675.1 Myxococcota bacterium
TTACCAAACATCTCTATCAGCCGGCGATCCTGGTTTACTCCAAGAAATTCTTCGATAAGCAAGAGAAGTCGATTCAGGATGTTTTGGTTTCCGATGTTGAGAATCAGACAAAATCCGGCCGAGAGGGTGTTCGGCGCCTTGAGCCCGCTCTCCTTGCGAACTTTAAAAACTACGGGATTCAGGTTTACGAGCTGACCGATAAGGAGCGTGAGTCCTTCTCAGGTGTCGCGAAGGAGGTTCGGGCGGTATTTGAGAAAAGCGCATCAAAGCGTGGTCTCGACTTATTGAAGTCCATTGAAAAATCGAAAGCCAAGTACCTGAGCAAGTAAAAAACTACGCATCCCCACGCACCCTTCTGGAGGTCCCTTGTCAAGCGGCGATTTACCCTCATGGGCGAAGGCCTGGCAGGTCATTGATGACGCAATCTACAGCGTCGAGAAAATCATCGTTACAGTGTTTTCTGTAATCATGGTGCTTTCGGTGTTCGTCGCAGTCACATGGACCACGCTGGCATCGCCAAATAGCAAGCTGGCCTTTCTCTTCTCTGGGAGCGATGACCCAGATCAACTTGGGCACATCGCCGCAAGTGGTGTGTGGTTGGGGGTTTGTATTCTTGGGGCCTTCACCGCGATGGAAGAGGCCCCCACGCCGAAAAAGGTGGGCATCGGAAGTGCGGTAGCCGGACTGAGCATTGTTGCTGGCCTTGGGCTGGTCGAGCTGCTGCCCAATGGGCTCATTTTTGCGCAGCGTTTAGCGTTGGCGTTGCTCTTGTGGACGGCGATGCTTGGATGCTCGATGGCAACCTATACCCGTCGTCATATTGCACTTCAGGCCATTCAGAAGATTGTCCCCGACGAGAAGCTTCGTGCGCACTCATCGTTGTCATTGCTTTTGGCGGCAGGGTTTGCTTGCTTCCTAGCGGTTGTGGGTGCGGAATATGCCGTGACCAATTATGTCCGCTGGTCATCTTCAGGCGGTATCTCCGGTACCTTCGATTCGATTCCAATACCTTATTGGTCCGTCACCGCATCCATCCCGTTCGCGTTTGGTTTGAGTACGGTGAGGCTACTTGCGCAGTCAGCGCTGGTTGCTCAGGGGCATGCACCCGCTGTTGTCGACTCATCGGAGCTCGGTGCAGCGTCAGACGAGGAAGAAGATGAGGTACCTGCATCATGATGTTTGTACTCATTGCCCTGGTCGTCTTTCTTGTGATTGCGGGTGGATTCTTTCTTAAGACCAAGCCGGTCGCGCTTGGCGTTCTCGTCGGGATCGCACTCTTCCCTCTTTTATTCGGCTCGGTGAACGGCGCGGTTGTCAGTGCAACGGTTGCTGTCAGTATCATGATGGCGCAGCCGCTTTTTTCATTGCTGGGCATGGTCACAGTGTTATGCATGCTCTACCTGAGTGATATCCCGCCAGATGACTTCGGTATCTTCCCAGAGAAGATTTTTGAACTCACTGACAAGGCAGTCCTCCTGGCCATTCCATTCTTCGTTGTCAGTGGTGCCATCATGACCAAAGGTGGCATTGCGAAGCGACTGATCTCACTTGCGACTGCTTTGACGGACTGGATCCCGGGTGGTCTGGCAATTGCGGCGATTGGTGGCTGCGTGCTTTTCGCAGCTATCAGCGGCTCTTCACCTGTTACCGTCATTGCCATCGGCGGCATGATGTATCCGGCATTGGTGAAAGCCGGTTTTGATGAAGACCACGCCATGGGGCTTCTAACGTCCGCCGGCTCTTTGGGTATCGTTATCCCGCCATCCATCCCGATGATTATCTACGCGATTACTGTTAGCGGTGTTCAGGTCGTAGACATTGGAGAGCTTTTCCTCGCCGGCCTTGGGCCTGGCGCGCTGATCGGATTTTTGCTCTCGACGATGGTCGTCTTCAAAGCGCTTCAACAGTCGACCGATAAAAATGCAGAACTCAAGCGCCTCTTTACGGGCTTAGCGATTATCGCTGCACCCATTGTTGTGACGGTGCTGCTGGTGTCGAATGACATGAAGTGGGGCTATGCGGTCGCGCCTATTTCGTATGCAGTGATGACCTTTATCAAGGCTCGGAAAGAACTCATTGAGGGCTTCTGGGCTCTCATGCTCCCTATTCTTATTTTGGGCGGCATTTACAGTGGCTTCTTTACGCCAACAGAGGCGGCTGCGGTTGCGGTTGTGTATGCGTGGGTTGCCGCGGCCTACATTCACAAAGAATTGACGGTAAAAGACCTTCCAGCGCTGATCACCGAGAGTACGCTGATGATGGGTGCGCTGATCGTCATTATGGTTATCGCCTTCGTATTCAACGACTACCTCGTTGAAGAACAGATCCCTGAACTCGCGGTTGATGTGATTCGGGATATGGAGCTTTCGCGCATTGGTTTCTTGGCCGCGCTCAACGTATTTCTCCTCATCGTTGGTTGCTTCATGGACATCATCAGCGCGATTCTTATCATCGCTCCACTGATTGTTCCGATTGCGGTTGCGCTTGATATTGATGCCATTCACCTTGGTATTGTCTTCATCGTTAACCTCGAGATTGGATATCTGACTCCGCCACTTGGCTTGAACCTCTTTGTCGCTACGACACTCTTCGGGAAACCTCTTGGTGACGTAATTCGAGCAGTCTTGCCATTTACCTTGGCGATTCTCGTGGGTGTTCTGATGATTACGTATATTCCAGCGATCGCTCTTGCACCGGGTGAGATCCTTAAGGATATGCGGGGGGAAACGACCGAAGAATCCAATGTTCAGTCTATCCAGGAGATTATGAAGTCTCTCGAAGAAAAGGATGCCATTGATGCGGCCGCATCAGAGGTGCCAGCGGCTGAGTCGCCTGAATCTGATGTGGAGGGCGCATCGGATGAAGCCGAGGAACCGACTGAGGGTGGAGATTCCGGAGATTCTCCCGATACGGCTTCGCCGGAAGCAGCACCTGATACCGAAGTAGCTCCCACGCAGTAGCCATCATAGAACACCAGTTTTCGCTTGACGCGCTGCGTTCAGCCTGGATACTTCCCGGGACGAGGAATCAATATGTCTGTAGAGTACAAAGAACATAAAGCACGAAGTGCGGACAATCTGGGGCTGGTGATCCATACCTGGAAAGGCACTGCGAAACCGACCCATCAGCTGCTTATTGTGCATGGTTATGCCGAGCATGCGGCCCGTTATCGCGAGTATGCGCACTTTCTGGCCGATCACGGTGTCTACGTCGTTGCGCCTGATTTGCGCGGCCATGGCTTAAGCGAAGGTCAGCGCGGTCATGTGGATGATTATGCTGAGTATTTCCTCGATGTCGAGGAGGCCAAGAGGCTCCTACTCGACGACATGCCTACCCTCATTCTCGGTCACAGTAACGGTGGTCTGATTGTTTTAGACTACCTCTCGACTGGCGACCGTGGCTTTAGTGCTGCAATACTGAGCAACCCATATCTGGGCTTAGCGATTGATGTCCCAGCGCCCAAGGTTTGGGCTGGCAACGTTGCCGGCTTCGTTTTGCCTAAGCTTGCAATGCCAAGTGGGCTCGATGCGGCAGGCCTGTCGCACGATGAGGAGATTGTTAAGCGGTACCGTCGCGACCCACATGTTTTCTCGACCGTTACCGCTGGCTGGTTTCGTGAGTCATCAAAAGCTCAGGACCGGGTTAAGGCGATGGGGAGCCTTCCGTTGCCCTTCCTCTACATGTTTAGCGACTCGGACCCAATCGCCTCGCCGGCCGATAATCGCGACTTGGCCAATGCACTAAGTGGCCCGGCAAAGAAAGTGGTAGAGCGCCGTGGTGAACTTCACGAGATACTCAACGAGGTTGACCGCGAGAGCCTCTATCAAGAAACGCTTGAGTGGATAACCACACACTGAGTGAGGCATGAGCCAACCCATACAGCGCGTCGCAATCGATAGCGGCGGTACCTTTACTGATTTTGTTGTGCTCCTCGCCAGCGGTGAGAGGAGACGCTTTAAAGTTCCCTCGACACCTGATGACCCAAGCCGGGCAATCCATGAAGGCCTCACCTCTCTTTCTGTCAAGCCGGCAGACCCGGTCTTGCACGGTACTACCGTAGCAACCAATGCCTTGCTTGAGGCAAAGGGTGCCAAGATTGGCCTTATTACCAGCACCGGTTTTCGGGATATTCACGCGATACGTCGTCAAAACCGAGAAGACCTTTTTGCGCTTGAACCTACGCAATTCCCATCCTTGGTAAGCGACGATTGTGTGTATGAAATTGATATTCGCCCCCGAGCGCGGGAGGTATCGCCAAGACTAGGTGAGGCCTTACTTACGTCGTTTCTAGACAGTCTTCCCGATGAATTCGCCGAACTGGATGCAGTGGTGATTTCTCTAATCCACGGCTATGCGCACCCGGAGCTCGAAGGACAGATCGCCGACGCTCTCACCGAACGATTTCCTGGAATTGTCGCGCATTCCGCGTCAGAGTTAGTGCCGTTTTCTAGGGAGTATGAGCGCGTGGAGACCGCGCTTGCGAATGCCTTTGTCGGACCGACAATGCATCGTTACTTTCAGCGACTTCGCAAGTCAGGCGATGATCAATGGGCCATCATGGAATCGTCTGGCGGCTTGATGACACTCGACGAGGCCATGGAGCAGCCGATCCGAACAGCTATCTCTGGCCCTGCGGGTGGCGTTGCCGCAGCACAGCGCGTGCTCTCGAGCCTAAATGCGAAGGCGGCGTTAACCTTGGACATGGGTGGAACCTCTACCGATATTTCATTCGTCACCTCTTCTGAGATTGGCCAGAGCGATGGTACCGTAGGTGGACGCCCGCTGCGGATCCCTATGTTGCCAATTGATACAATTGGGGCCGGTGGTGGCTCCATCGCACGACGAGATGAAGCTGGTGTCTTGGTAGTTGGTCCTGAGTCAGCGGGTGCCTATCCTGGGCCGGCGGCGTATGGTCGTAGTGAAGAATATATTCCGACTCTCACGGACGCGCACGTCTGCCTAGGTCATATTGATTCGCTGCTTGGTGGCAAATTCAACCTGGACCGCGAGGCCGCTTATAAAGCTCTTGATGCATTGGTCAGTGATTCCGACCCCACGGTTGAAGATGTCGCTCGGTCTATGATTCAGATTGCAAACGCAAATATCGTTCGAGCTGTTCGAGGTTTGGCGTCTCGCTCACCTATTGCTCTCGATGATACCATCCTCTTTGCTTTTGGCGGAGCCGGTGGCCTGCATGCATGCGAGATCGCCGAGGAACTTAATGTCCCCAAAGTCTATTTCCCAAATGAGCCCGGCGTCTTTAGTGCGGAAGGCATCGCCGATGCGCCCTATATTCTCTGGGAGAGCGTTTCGGTTCACGAGGGCCTGACTACATACAGCGCCGGTGCGGATATCATTGAGACTCTGCGGACCAAAGCTCTCAAAAAAGCTACGACAAATTATCGGGGCTTTTCGGAGTCAAGCGCAGAACTGACACTGATTGCCGATTGTCATTACCGTGGACAGAGCCACACACTGGCAGTTGAGATCCCAGGTGCTCATTGGGCCTCTGAAGGGTTAGAACAATGGTTAACCTCCGCCTTCATTGACCGTCACAATGAACTCTACGGCTATGTCCTCGAAGATGGCACCGAAGTTTTATTGGCGAGCTTTCGCATGAAACTGATGCATCAGCCTTGGCGAGATTCAAATGTAGAGGGCCTGACGGCAAGCTCTGCGATTACAGAAGGACCAGCGGTGCTCACAAGTTATGGAGCGACCCTGCGTCTACCAGCTGGATGGAAAGCTACTGCTCTTTCCGATGGAGGCTATCTCTGTTCTAAAATTGAGATGAAGACAGAGCGCCCTGCTCCACCACTCGAAGCATACCGACTCGAACTTGTGTCGGTCGCGGAAGAAATGGGTGCGACCCTGGAGCATGCGGCATTCTCGGCAAACATCAAAGAGCGCCGCGATTATTCGTGTGCCATCTTTTCGGCCAGCGGTGATCTTCTAGCTCAGGCAGCCCATATCCCTGTGCATCTAGGTTCTCAATCTGAATCGGTCCGCGCTGTACTGCGTTCGGGATTTGTAAATCCGGGTGAATCGATGGTTTTGAATGATCCCTATGCTGGAGGCACTCATCTTCCAGACATCACCATGGTGACCCCGGTTTTTTCGGGCAAAGAACTCATGTTTTTTGTGGCTTCACGGGCTCACCACGCCGATGTTGGTGGCCCATATCCCGGCTCTATGCCGGTGCCATTCACCAGCACCGGTGAACCCGTAAAGCTGTCTATTGAGGATGAGGGAATCCGTCTTGCACCGACCCCTGTGACAGAGAAGAGCCGAAATGCGATTGCGAATGCTTCGCGTACACCTCGTGAGCGTCTTGGCGATCTAAAGGCCCAGCAAGCGGCAAATCTCACCGGTGTCCGGCGTCTTGAGGCGCTCTTGGAACTTCGGCGGGATGATGTGAACCAGTATAATACGGCTCTTCTTGCATTCGGTCGAAAGCAGGCTCTGGCCCTCGTTGAGTCATTTCCATCGGGACTCTATGAGGCCGAGGAGCTCATTGAAGACGATGGACACGGCGTTTCGCCTGCTATCCGACTGTCACTAAAGCGGGTCGATGATTGTCTGGTGTTTAATTTTTCTGACACAGACCCGCAGACCGACTCCTGCCTCAACGCGGTGAAAGCCGTGACAACTGCGTGCGTTTATTACGCATTAAAATCGATGGGTGGCTCGAGACTGCCGGCGAATGAAGGTGTGCTTAAGCATGTGAAGATACAAACGAAGGCCGGGACTCTATGCGATGCGAGATACCCAGCCGCAGTTTCGTCCGGAAATGTCGAGACATCTCAGCGTATCGTGGATGTAATCTTTGAATGCCTTCGACTTGCGTTTCCCGCGAAGATGCCGGCACAGAGCTGCGGCTCGATGAATAATGTGATTCTCTCAGGAGCCGATAATGAGGGTCGGGTCTTTGTTCATTATGAGACACATGGCGGTGGTATGGGTGCCGGTCCCGGTGGAAATGGTTTATCCGGGACGCATAGTCACATGACAAACACCCTAAATACCCCGATTGAGGAACTCGAACTAGAATACCCTCTTGAGATCAGCGAGTATCGACTTGCTGAAGCCGAGATCATTGCAACGCAGAATGGCACTCAGGGCGGTCGTGGATTGGTGCGCGGCTACAGATTTCTTTGTGATGGCGAAGCGACGCTCATTGGTGAACGTCACCGGATTGCGCCCCGCTCCACTGGTGCAGATAAGCCGGCTTCGCCAGCAAAACACTTTGTTCAGCGACTGGATGGCAAACTTGAACCACTCGGTTCTAAGGCCCGAGTAAGCCTCAAGGCTGGTGAGATTGTCGTCTTGCAGACAGCCGGTGGTGGTAATTGGAGAAGGTCTTAATCAAGGTCCTGGATCAGACGTCGCATCGACGCGAGGTCCGCGGGCACCCAGTCCAAATCGTCGAGCTCCGCTACTGGGACCCAACGAAACGACTGCACTGTCTTTGCTTCAGGCTGGCTGCCATCTAAGTTGCACTGAACCATGGTCAGAGTGACCTCGTAGTCAGCATAGGCGTGTCGTTTACTTGAGATAACCTCACCCACTATCGGCGTGATTCCTAATCTGGAGTCGAGCGTTCGAGAGAGGGCTTGTTCGAGGCTCTCGCCATCTCTGATTCGACCGCCGGGGAATTCCCAGAGACCCGGGAAGATGGAAGTTTCTAATCGCTGTGTGACGATGTATTTCTTCTCTTCCTCGATGACCGCTACCGCCAGCCTTATCACTTCTACCTGTTTCGTCATGAACCTATTTCATCCAATTCAAAGTGATACAGAAAACCAGACGCATCCTGAACGACCAGGTGTCGTCCAACGGTGGTCGGGAGACTTAGCGCTTCCGCACCCAAAGCGCGGGCTTGTAGAGGCTTGCCACGTTCCGACTCAATCAAGACAATACCAGTCTCACCGGCTGAAATGAGGGCAAGCGATTTGCCGACGAGCAGAGCGGCCAACCGCTTCGAGGGCAGGGTTGTCACGAAGCGACGTTCGCCCTTGTCGTTGAAGCCTATGGCCTTTCCATCCATCGAGAGCGCAACAAGACCGTATTGGTTCGCACCGAGGCGGTGGAGATTCTTGATGTCTTGCTGCCACTCGATCTCTCCCGTCGCCGGGGAGAGTCGGTAGAGGCCACCTGACACACTGGCTGCGTAGAGTCCTCCATTATGAAATACCGGACCGGCATCCACATCGTGTACAGCGAGACGGGTTGAGCTTGAGTTTAGTCGTCGAGACCATGACAGCGTTCCGGACGCCAAATCGTAGCATGCCGCCATGCCATCGGACCGTCCATGGCAGGCCAATGAGTCGGAGATGGCTGGACAAGAATTACCAAGAAGGGTCATGCTTCGAGCTTTTACACGTTCAGTCGACCATTTAGGCTCCATTGAGGCTAAGCCCGCTGGCATCATGACCAATCGGTCATCTCCAGTCACAAAGAGGAGTCCGTGAGATGTTGCCTGCGGCACACAATCGGAAGGGCTGCCGAGCTCTGCACTCTTTATGGTCGTGCCGTCACGCTCTGAAAGAACATGAAGGGTTCCCAAAGCGTCGCCAACTGTGATGCTATTCTCACCTTCGAATGAAGCGATATAGGCTAGTGCACCTCGAACTTCGACCCCTAGATCTCTCACCCACTGCACTTCACCGTTGCTGACTGTTCTCTTCTCTACCCGGCCGTTTGAGTATGCTCTGAATATAAATTGAGCATCCGGGCTTAAGACTGGCTGAGAACGTTCATCCTTGCTCAGCTCGTCTTTACCTGGGTCCGCGGGTAGAGCCCATCGAAGACTATAAACGTCGCTCTGTCCCACTTGAACCGGGGTTTGGCTCATCGCCAAACCCGGACTCATTGCAACCAGAGCAGCAAATGCAGCCGGTAGTCGGTAAGTCATGGTTATTCTGTTGCCCGGAGCTCAGCGAGCCGTGCCTTTACCTGCGCGTTAAGTGAGAAGTCTTCGTGCTCCCGCTCGAGCGCCTCGAAAAGGTTCTTAGCTTCGTCTTTGTTTCCACGAGCCATCTCGACCCGAGCGATATCAAACATAGCGTGCGGGACGTAGAAGCCCTTTGCGGCGCGTAGACCCTTGAGCGTTGCAACCGCACCGTCGAGGTCACCGCGGTCTTCTTGCCAAGCAGCGAGACGCTGATGCGCCAAGAACCCGATCGGGTCGGAAGGCTTTAAGCTACCGGTCTGTTGCTTCGTTAGGTCGAAGGCGCGGTCTTCCTGGCCGGCATCCCATAAGGCACCCGCAAGGTAGAGATTCGCGATATCCGTCAGGCCACCAGCGGATTTGGCTGTCTCCTCAAGAGCCTCAATCAAGGCCGCATTACGAGCTTCCTCTGATTCGAATGACGGATCATCCTTTGAGGTTGGTTGTGCCTCTCCAGCATCGACAATCGGTGCTTCGCGAAGCTCAAGAGCTTTCGCGAGTGCAACCGAGGCGTCTTGGTTAGCTGAGGCTTCGTACTGGGTGTAACCGAAGCCCAGGGCAACTGCGACTGCAACCGCGATGATTCCACCGATCACACCACTGCGGTGGTCTTCAGCCCATTCAATACTCTCGGAGGCGGCATCCAGGAACGCATCGGACTCTAAATTGAGGTCATCCTGAGGAGCCGAATCGTCTCCGCCCTTTTTCTTTATCTTTCGAACCATTATCAATCCCTCGGTACTAGATTGTCAGTCTTGCAGACCAACACTGCGTCAGCGGTCATAAAGCCTAGAAGCCAGCGAATCAAGACCTTGAGCGCTTCAATGTAAAGGACTTGAAAGAGCCTGAAAAATGGAAGATAGAGTAGGTCTTAGTAGGCAGGGCCATTTGTTGCTCCGCCGAGAATGACGAGACCACGACATGATAGCCAACCAAATCATTCAGCCTGAGCCCGATTCGCTCTCAGTTCGCTGGATTAGTGCGTTGATTACGAGTTGTCTGTCTCTAGTTTCTGTTCGCCTTTTCCGGTCTGGCTTACGCCTGGCCCTGCCATCGCGGGACGAAAGTTCACTCTCGCATGGAACCACTCCATTCTTGAACGCAGCAACGACGGCTAAAATTCCCCCGATGGCCCGAATACGCAACGTTCGTTACACATCATCGTCCGTGTTTACATCCTCCCAATCACCAAGGGCCGTCGAACTTCCTCGGCTTTGGTATGCTGTTATCGGCGGGCAGGACTTTGCCCCTAGAGGACGCACGGCATCACGACAAGGTAGCTTTTATGACGCTGAAGATGATCGTCAACTCAGTCGATCCAGAAGAAATTCGGATTGCTCTTTTAGACAACGGGAAACTCACTGACTTTGACATTGAGACCCGGGGTTCTGCCACAAACACCGGTAACATCTATAAAGGGCGTGTCGTCGATGTCATGCCTTCGCTCAATGCGGCATTTGTAAACTACGGTGCGGACAAGCAGGGCTTCCTCACTGCCAACGATGTCAATCCTCGAATCTCCGGTATCGATGAGTCGAAACTAGAGAAGGCCCCTTCCATTGAGGAACTCCTTAAACCGGGCCAGGATATTCTCGTTCAGGTTACAAAGGACGAAGTTGGCAAAAAAGGCGCAGTGCTCACTACCTACCTCGCTCTAGCCGGTCGGTACGTCGTTCTGATGCCGAGTACAAACCGTCAAGGCGTGTCCCGGAAGATTCAAGATGAAGAAAGCCGGCGCAAAATGCGCGAGGCCGCTGATAAGCTTCGAGTGCCTGATGGCATGGGGGTCATTATCCGGACTGCTGGGCGTGACCGCGATAAGGTCGCCTTGGCGAGAGATCTAAAGATTCTCTTGAGGCTCTGGGACACAATTCAAAAGGACGCTCAGAAACGGAAAGCGCCGAACCTGCTCTTCAAAGAACAGGACGTTATTCTTCGAGCTCTCCGGGATTACCTGTCACCCGACATCGACGAGGTAGTGCTCGATTCAGACGACGCGTTCGACCGGGCTGCGGATTATATGCGCATGGTGATGCCACGTCAGCGAGGGGTTTTATCTCGTTACGTTGAGAATCGACCCATCTTCCACCACTGGGGAATTGAAGACCAGCTTGACACCATCTTCCGTCCGAAGGTTCCCATGGAGTCCGGCGGATCGTTGGTCATCGAGCCAACCGAAGCGCTTGTCTCGATCGACGTAAATAGTGGAAAGCAAAAGGCCGGAGGCCACGAAGAAACCGCATTCGCTACGAACCTCGAGGCGGCTGAAGAAGTTGCGAGACAGCTCCGACTCCGAGACCTTGGCGGCATTATTGTCTGTGACTTTATTGATATGAACCATCGCTCGAATCAGCAAAAGGTTGAGCGAGCGATGAAGGCTGCACTCCGCAAAGACCGAGCGAAAGTAAAAGTATCGCGGATTTCGCGTAACGGTACTCTTGAGCTCACCCGCCAACGGGTCCGGACCTCGGTTCAGGCCAGTGTTTTCCGACGCTGCCCAACCTGCACCGGTACAGGCTGGGTTGTGAACCCTGAGTCGCATTCCATTGCTGTCCTCCGTAAGGTGATGGACCGAGCCGCCAAGGCGGATTTGAAGTCGGCTAAGGTCGAAATTGAATGGGAGGCTGGCGAACTCTTAAGAACAACCAAGTGGTCGGCGGTTCAAGAACTCGAGAAGCGTTATGGTATTCGCATCGAAGTTCAGCAGTCGCGGGCGCTCTTACCTGGGCAGGTTTCATTCACCTTCGAGACGAATCCAGAAGCTGCACCGCTCGAGCTTGAACCACCGAACTTTGGGCCAACACCAAAATTCGACATTCCAGAAGACGAGCTGGACGGTGATGATTGGGATGTTTCAGACCTATTGAAGGACGAACACGCTCCAGAGCCAGACGAAGATGAACTCGAAGACGAAGAGTCTGGCGACGAAAACGAAGAGGAAGCAGCAGAAGAAGAAGAGGCATCTGACGACGAGCGGAAATCCAAGCGTGGGCGTCGTGGTCGCCGAACCCGTCGTAAGGGAGCCAAAGGCAGAGGCGAAGAAACTGAGAAAGCAACCGCAGCAGAGGAAGAAGAGACCGAGGACGGCGAGATCTTCGACCTTCCTGGTTATAAGCTGATTGCGCCGCATAAGCTTGGTTTTGTTTCGGATGAAGATGAAGCCGAAGATGACGCTGACGATAGCGAGGCTAAGGACGATGATGAGGCCAACGGCAATAAGCGGCCCGGGCGCAATCGCCGCCGCCGCCGTGGTGGACGTCGTGGCAAGAAGCCGCATGCGGATCAGCAGCAGACCCAAGAAGAGAATGCAGAGTCAGCCGATTCCACCGAAGGTTCAACGCTTGAGCCGGAGACCTCACTCGAGCCGGTTGGACAGGCTAAGCCAGGCATCATCGCCTGGATCCTACGTTTCCTTGGTCTCAAGTAAGAGAAGAGCGAGGCCTTGCTCATCGAGCTTGGCCTCACCTCTCGTCTTTGTGCAGGATTTAGGAGCGTGACCGCTTCTTGGCTTGAGCCATCTGCACACCAGTGGGTGCCTTGTGTAGGTTCTGTTTGCTCTCACGCCATTTGACCCAGACCGGTGTGCCGGCGAAACCGTATCGGTCGCGTAGACTGTTCTCGACATATCGTCGATAAGATTCCTCGATATCCTCTGGGCGCTTTGTCATAAATACGAAGGTTGGAGGACAGATCATGGGTTGTGAGCCATATAAGATCTTCGGACGACGACCGTTTTTCATCGCGGGCTCTTTCGCCTCTATCACCGCCTTAAAGAATCGGTTGAGCTCAGCTGTCCCGATTCGGCGATGGCGTTCTTGCTGAACACTTACGAGCATTGGAAAGAGCCGGTGTACCGAACGTCCCGTCAGGGCCGAGAGCTGGAGTTTGGGAGCGTTCTTGAGGAAGCTCAGGCGCTTCTCGAGACTCGTGTGAAATTCATCCCGCTCTTCGTCGGAGGACATGAGGTCCCACTTATTCGCTACTACGACCAACCCTTTCCCGCGTTCGAGTGCCAGGGATGCGATCTTGGCATCTTGTTCTGAGACTCTCAGAGAGGCGTCCAGCACCAAGATGGTGACGTCTGCACTCTCCATGCTTCGAATGGCCGAATAGACTGCGAACTTTTCGAGCTGGTCCGCAACGGAGCGCTTTCGGCGAATCCCCGCTGTATCAACGAACTGGAAAATGCGACCGCCCTCTTCCACTTCGATATCGACACTGTCGCGGGTGGTTCCGGCGATGTCGCTGGCCAGGAGACGGTCGGAACCAATCAGCTTGTTGATTAGCGACGATTTACCCGCATTTGGCCGGCCAACAACCGCGATTTTGATGCGCCCGCCGTCCCATTCGATCCGTCCACCGCCGGTGATCTCTTCATCTTCAGGGGCAACTTCAATACCCACCCTATTGTCGGGATCGACCCAGCTGGGAGCTTGCAGCCTTTCGAGCAAATCTTCATAGAGAATATCAAAGCCCCATGCGTGCTCGGCACTCAGGGGGATGACTGTCTCAAATCCGAACTCGTAAAATT
>JAYYQC010000061.1:0-14875 GCA_036128675.1 Myxococcota bacterium
GTTCTTTCGTGCGCTGAGATCTTGGGGCTTCCGGTCAATCGCTGGATGGCGGCTTTACTTGCTGGAGTCATGGGAAACGCGGTGATGCAGGCTCTTGGGCTTTACGAGATTGCCATTCCAGTTTTGGCATTTGGGTCGGCGATGGTCCTTACGATGGTCAGTAATGCGCTGGCGCGCGTTTATCGGGAGCCGAGTCAGGCCTTCTTAGTCCCTGGTTTTCTATTGCTGGTGCCGGGCATCACAGGTTTTCGAGCGTTGGGTGTTCTGGCAACAGGAGATTTGATGAGTGGGGTGGCCACGATTTTGACCGTCTTTGCGGTAGCTCTCGGCCTTGTCCTGGGTTTGCTCTTCGGCCACGTCCTCCTTCCGTCTCGAAAGGCTCTCTGAAATCGCTCTTCGGTGCGCTGGGGGTTGCCTGCGATGAAATTCCCGATTAAACGTGAACTATGAGTGAAAGAATGCCAATTACGCCGGAGGGCTTGGAAGTCCTCAAAAAAGAGTTACATCACCTCAAGACCGTCGAGCGTCCCGCTATCAGTATTGCGATTGGCGAGGCCCGCGAGCTTGGTGACCTCAGTGAGAACTTCGAATACCATTCTGCAAAGGACAAGCAGGGCCTTATCGAAGCCAAAATTCGGGATGTCGAAGATAAGGTCTCGCGGGCGCAGGTTATCGACCCGAAGAGTCTCTCGGGTGAGCGGGTCGTATTCGGTGCCACGGTGACGATCGAAGAAGTCGAATCAGGTGATGAACAGATTTATCAGATTGTGGGTGAGACCGAAGGTAACCTGGAACTGAACCGAATTTCGGTCATCTCACCGGTGGCTCGCGCGCTCATTGGGCGTGAGATCGGCGACGAAGTGAAGCTGCCTGGCCGCGCTGGTCCACGGGTTTTTGAAATCGTTGACGTCGTCTTCAAATAAGCCCTCTTACTCTTATCCACAGACCGCTGACTCTGCGGGCTGGAGCTGTGAATGCCACTGTCGGCCGAGCTAGAACGCGCACTCGCTGGTCTGCTTAATCCACTCCGCTTCGCTTGCGAGAATGACTTTACGGCACTGCCACGCCTTGGAAGCATCGAATCGATGCTTTGTCGCAATGCGCGACACATTCAGGCGACTCATAGCGACCCTCAGGTGAGTGGTGCTGCAGCTGCGCTGCTTGAAGTTCTCGATGGTGAAGTGCCCAAGAGCAATTCCGAGCGTTGTCAGCGACTCTTGGCCGCTCTTCGGGTGATTGAGTCCGGAACGTACGATGGGGTTAAGTCAAAGGTTCAAACCCAACTATCTCCGCCCTCTCAAAAGATGCCCAGTCCTTCGAAACCGGCACCTTCAAAGTCTGGGGCCAAGAAACCGAAGCAGCTCCGACTGCACGACTCGGTTCAGTATCTTACGGGGGTTGGACCGAAAGTTGCGGAGAAACTTGCATCGAGAGGATTGCGAACCCTCGAGGACCTACTGCGATTCTTACCTCGCCGATACGAACGACTTCGCCGTGGTGCCTCTATCAAGGATTTGACTGAGGGCGTGACCGCGTCTGTAGAGGGACGCATCGTAGGCGTCTCGGATCGACGTTTTCGAGGTCGACGAACGCTTGAGGTAGTCGTGTCTGATGACGCAGCGTCGATGACATTAAAGTGGTTCAGAGTACCTGGTGGTGGTTTCGTCGAGCGCTTCAAGAAAGGGCTGTGGCTCAAGGCGAGCGGTGGTGTGACTCGGTATAAGAATCGTTACCAGATGGTGCACCCTGAAACTCAGCTTGTCGACGGTCCTTTACTCGATGCTGATATCGAAAGTGACGATTCCCTCGTTCCCCATTATCTCGAAGTAGAAGGAGTCTATCCTCAGCGCCTTCGTCAGTTTATCACCGAGGCGCTACCGGCCCTCGACGAACTCGCGGACCAGCTTCCTGAAAGTATCCTTTCGCGTCACGACTTCCCCGACCTGGCCGATTGTCTTAGATCGCTTCATGCGCCACCAGCGGATTCACTCGACGGCTTAGAGTCATTGACCTCGCCCTGGCATCGCCGCTTAATTTACGAAGAATTTTTAGCTCTTCAGCTTCTCATAACCAAACGTAAGGTGAAATCCGCACAGGAAAGGGCTACCATTTTTGGAGGCGAACTCTCGTTAGTCGACTTCGCCCCGAGCCTCTTTCCGTTTAAGTTCACATCCGCGCAGGTTCGTTCCCTGCAGGATATAGATGCCGACTTGAGGTCTGGCGCACCCATGCATCGACTCGTTCAAGGAGATGTAGGCAGTGGTAAAACCGCAGTCGCTCTTTCTGCTGCAGCCTATGTCGCTGAACAAGGTGCTCAAGCTGCGATTATGGCTCCGACAGAACTTTTGGCGGAGCAGCATATGCGTAATGCATTGAAAACGCTCGCTCCACAGGGCATTCGAGTTGCGTTGCTCACCGGTAAGCTTAGTGCCCAAGAGCGACGAGATGTCTTATCTCAACTTGAAAATGGTGAAATTCAGTGTGTTATTGGCACCCACGCTCTGATTCAAGACTCCGTAAAATTTAATAAGCTCGCTCTCGGTATTGTGGATGAGCAGCACCGATTTGGGGTTCTTCAGAGGGCTAAGTTTGTGGAAATGGGTCTTCAGAGTGCCGGTGCGGTACCGCATATGTTGGTCATGACCGCGACACCTATACCAAGAACACTTGCTCTCACCGTTTATGGAGACCTTGATGTGTCCACAATCGATGAGCTTCCGCCTGGCCGGACGCCAGTTGAGACTCATGTCTTCCCGGATAGTCAGAGAGCAGAAGTGTTTCGCCATGTCACTCGTGAGGTTGATAAAGGTCGGCAGGCCTATGTGGTCCTTCCTTTGGTTGAGGAGTCAGATAAGGAAGGGGTCGCGCATCTTCGCGATGCGGTTAGCACTGCCGAAGAGCTTGCACATGGATATCTGAGTGGGGTTCGAGTCGGTCTCCTACACGGCCGGATGAGCGCTGACGACAAAGATCGCATTATGAGACGTTTCGCCGAACAAGATATTGATGTTTTGGTTTCCACGACAGTTATTGAAGTAGGTATAGATGTGCCGAATGCCACGGTTATGGTTATCGAACACGCCGAAAGGTTTGGGTTGAGCCAGCTCCATCAGCTTCGTGGGCGGGTGGGACGAAGTGATCTCAAGTCGTTCTGCTTATTGGTCGCTGGAAGTGCGAAGAGTGAGGATACCAAGCGCCGACTTAAAGTCATGGAAGATACCAATGATGGTTTTAAGGTCTCAGAGGCTGACCTCGAAATTAGAGGTCCTGGTGACTTTATGGGAACCCGTCAATCTGGGCTTCCGCAGCTCTCGCTGGCGAATTTAGTGCGTGATCAACAAATACTTGCCGCGGCGCGTAAAGATGCGGCATGGTTGCTCGAGCGTGACCCAGATTTGGTCCAGCCAGAGCACCGTGGATTACGTGCAATGGCTGAAGCCAGCGCAAGCAAAGGAAGCGCCCTTGCGACAATTGGCTAAGTTGGGGAGAGAGGTAGGAGAACATGTCCAAGAAATCAAAGAGTTCAACGAAGGCGACCGAAGAATCAGCGCTGCGCGTAGGCTTGCTCGGGTTTGGTACAGTGGGACAAGGGGTGGTCCAGATCCTTCGCGAAAATGCCAGCCTCATGGCGCATCGAGCAGGGCGACCGGTAAAAATTGTTCGGGCCCTGGTGAGAAATAAGCGTAAACGCCGTGGCCTAGACGGAGTCGAGTTAACAACCAAGCCGAGTGAAATTGTCGGCGCTTCAGATATCGATGTCGTTGTCGAACTTATGGGGGGCTTGGAACCGGCAACAACGCTGATGCGCGAGGCTCTCGAGGCTGGGCAGCCGGTCGTCACTGCCAATAAGGCAGTCATTGCAAAGTCGGGCTCGGCACTTTTGAAAGTTGCGGCTCGTCGTGGCGTTCGCTTGAGCTTTGAAGCTGCGGTTGCTGGTGGAGTACCGATTATTCGTAGCCTGAGACAGGGGCTCGCTTCTGACCGGATTACGTCTATCCGTGGCATTCTAAATGGTACGACCAACTTCATCCTCTCCGAAATGGCGCGCGGTGGAACTTACGACAGTGCACTCGTCAGAGCCCAGGAGCTAGGCTTTGCCGAGGCGGATCCAACTTTGGATGTTGAAGGTTACGATGCGGCCGACAAGATTCGCATTTTGGCCGCGCTTGGTTTTGGGTCCCAGGTTGCAGCATCAAAGGTCAGCGTTGAAGGAATCACAAACCTCAAGCCAGAGACCATGGCTGATGCGGGGCGTCTCGGCATGACCATTAAACTTATCGCAAGCGCAGAGCGAGTCGGGGAAGGTGTCGCTCTTGCAGTTAGCCCATCACTCGTCGAGGTTGGTCATCCACTCAGTGCCGTTCCTTCAGCTCAGAACGCTATTGCGATTGAGAGCGACGCGCTCGGTTTGACTCACTTTCAGGGACCTGGCGCAGGCGGTTTACCAACGGGGAGTGCAGTCGTTGCCGATCTCTTGGAGACCGCCCGCGACTTGAGTTCTCAAGCGCCGCTCACCTTGCCTGGTATTTTTCTCCCGGATGCTCCGAAGGTTCTCAATTCGAACGCTCTTGAGACACGTGCGTATATCAGGGTAATGGTCAACGATCGCCCGGGAGTTTTGAGCGAGCTTACCGGCATTCTGGCCGACGAAGGCATCTCGATATCTACAATGGTCCAGGATGACCCTACGCCAACCGGCGGGTTGGTACCTGTTGTCTTAACGACGTATCGTGCCGCACATGGTGCGCTGATTCGGGCCACCAAACGGCTTGCACGCTCTAAAGCTGTAAATGGAAAACCTACTTGGTTACCAATCGTGCCCTAGGTACACTGTCCGGGAAGAGCAAACTGACCAGTAGAGGAGATCCAGGTGCCTACACTCGAGCGTTCTTTTGATGTCGCGGCTACGCCCGAAACTGTCTTTCAGGTCATCAGTGACTTTGAGCGTTATCCGGAATTTCTTCCTGAAATCAGAGAGGCGCGCTTTGATCGTCAGGACGATGAGAGTGCACGCGCACACTTCGACCTCTTCATACTCCTACATGTCCGCTACAGTTTGAGTCTGAAGTTATTGAGCCCTAATAAAATTTCGTGGGAACTCACAGATTCGAATGTTCTGGAAGCAAATCGGGGAGCTTGGGAAATAGAGGGCACCGACACTGGCTCCCATGTAAGATATCAGGTGGAAATCTCACTCAAAGGCTCAGTGCCTCAGGGGATCCTCGACCGGCTCAGTGGCAATCATTTGGATGCAATGCTCGCGCGTTTTGAGGAAAGAATTCTCTCTTTTCGAGCAGAAGATGATGCAACGCTCGTTGCGTCTTCATGAATACGCTCTTACGATGTTAGTAGGAGGCGGCAGAACAAGATGCTTGATGGTTTTATTATCGAAGAGCTTCGGCGTCGGGAGCGGGAAAAACGCGAGCGAGAAGGTCGCCGACCCCGTTTAGAGATCCCTAGGCCAGAGCCACCAGAGGCGCGTCGAGATCGGCCGGAAGACGACGAGGAAGACTCGTCCAACGTGATCGTCATCGATATGGTCTAGCAGGCTGCCGATCAGCCGTTCGTAAACTCACCCAGCGAATCCACTTTACCGAGAGCTTGGCCGGTTGCAATGACCTCCAGCGCCCGATGCACCCCATCTTTCAGTGAGGCCTCGACGCCTGAAATGTAGAGGGCAGCGCCTGCGTTTAAGGCGACCGCGTCACGGAGAGGAGTCTCGAGCGACCCTCCGAGTAAGGCGCGCATTGTTTGTGCGTTTTCAGTAGGCGAACCGCCTCGCATGGCATCCGCACCTGCGACACTCAGACCGACATCTTCGGGTGAGACTTCGAAGGTATCGACCTTCTCGCCGTCCCATTCTGCAACAGTTGAGGTGCCTGTAATGGTAAGCTCATCGACACCATCGCTGCCGTTCACGACCCAAGCTTTCTTGGAGCCTAAGGTTCCCAGAACTTCGGCGATTTTAGGAGGGAGGTCCTTAGAAAAGACGCCCATGAGTTGAAACTCAGCTCCAGCGGGGTTCGTAAGTGGCCCGAGCATATTGAAGATTGTGCGAATTCCGAGTGAGCGCCTAATGCCCGCAGCGTGTTTCATCGCAGGATGAAAATTGGGAGCGAAGAGGAAACCGATGCCGAGTTCATCGATGGCTCGCTCCATGGTCTCCAGCGGCGCGGTTATTTTTACGCCGAGCTCACTGAGTACATCTGCGCTGCCAGAGAGTGAGCTGATGGCCTTATTTCCGTGCTTGGCGACTGCAACTCGGCCATCTGCAGCTACCACAAACGCAGTGGCGGTCGAAATGTTAAACGAGCCCGTGCCTGAGCCACCGGTCCCACATGTATCGAGCAGTGGTTTTCGGCTTACGTTGACCCGGTTCATTCGTGCCCGCATCGCAGTGGCGGCACCTGCAATCTCTTGAGGTGATTCGCCCTTCATCCGGAGGGCGACGAGAAAACCCGCGATTTGCACTGGATCAACATTCCCGTCCATCACCTCTCCGATGACTTCTTGCATCTCGGATTGGTCGAGCGATTCATTGGCTAGAATCCGTTGGAAATATGCCTTTAGCATTTTGCAAAATTCTCCAAGAGGTAAGCACCTCGATTCGTCAGAATTGATTCAGGGTGAAATTGAACACCTTCTGCACCGGTTGGTCGATGTCTCAGTCCCATGATTTCGCCTTCACTTGTCTCCGCGGTGATTTCGAAGGTGTCCGGCAAAGATTGTCTCTCTACGATGAGAGAATGGTAGCGCGTAGCCTCAAAAGGCTGTGGCATTGCATGGAAAATTGTCTTTCCATTGTGATGGATCGGCGAGGTCTTGCCATGCATGAGTCGCTCGGCCCGGATGACTTTTCCACCGAAGACCTGTGCAAGAGACTGATGTCCGAGACAAACGCCTAAGACTGGTATCTTGCCGGCAAAGTGCTTAATCGCATCCATTGAAATTCCCGCTTCATCGGGATTACCCGGCCCGGGAGAGACAATGAGGTGGGTAGGGCTCAAGGCGTCAAGCCCCTCGAGCGTAATCTGGTCGTTGCGAATAACCTTAAGTTCAACCCCTCGCTCTGCAAGTTGCTGAAAGATATTGTAAGTGAACGAGTCGTAGTTATCGATCATCACTATCATCGCTGTGCTCCTCAAATAGAGTCTTTTTGGGGCCACTTGGAGGCACCTGAGCCAAATTCAAAGTGTCAAGAAGCACCCCAGAGTGCAAGTCCGAGATTCATATTTCGGGGGCTTCCCCAACTTTCTGGCCGCGCAGGTGGGAAACGAAGTAGAGCGAAAAAGCCAGCAGAGCAGGGATAACCGCAACACCGTAGACGCTTCGAACATCGGTCGCTGAAATTACCTGTCCACCCAGGAGGTTGCCGCTTGCCATCCCTAGGCTCATGACAGCCAAGAAGAATCCCTGGCAGGTTGCTCGGATGTCAGGTGGGACCCGATTCTGTAGCCAATTTGAGAACGCGAGATACCAGAGCCCAAAGGTGAGTGCATGCAGTGGTTGCAACCAGAGACTTCCGATCGGGTCATTGAGGTAATACATCATCGACCATCTGAAGGCCGCTGCACCTGAGCCGAGCATTAGAAAAACCGTCGGCCGGTGCTCTCGCAAGAAGGATGGTGCGACGCGCATAATGATGACCTCAGCCGTAACGCCGATGCCCCAGCCGAACCCGATGATATGGTCACCCACGTTGTGTTCCTGAGCGAAGAGGGCGAAATACGCATCGAAGGAGCTATGTCCCATCGCATGGAAAAGGTTACCAAGCGCGATGAAGAGGGCCGCTGGCTGCAGCATGAATTGAAGACCGCGCTGCCAAGTGTTGCCACTGGACTCTTCCGATTGGTTGTCTTGGTGCTCAACCGGATCGTCATAACCGCGAACGAGCAGCGCAGCGACGACAAGAAACCCTGCGCTGATAAGCTGTGTCGCTGTATCGGGTAGGATGGTTCTCAGTTGCCCGATACTTACGGAACCGAAGATAAAGCCGACCGATCCCCAGAGCCGAATAATACCGAATCGCTCAAGCTGAGGATAAATCATCGCGTGTGTAAGCGCATCAGTGAGTGTTATCACGGGCGAGCGAAAGAACCCGTAGAGCAGGATGACCGCGAGGCCACTCCAAATACCTTGAATTGCCAAAAAGCTACTACATCCGATTGCGGCTCCGAGCAGGACCAAACTGAGAACCTTCGCCCGAGCTTTAAGTCGGTCGGCAAGCCCCGCCCAGAATGGAGGGGCTACAATGGTCAAGAGTGGCAAAGCACCCATAAGCAGGGATAGTTCGCTGGCGCTGAGTCCCTTCGCTTTTAAAATTGCGGAAATATAAGGGCCGTGGCTGCCGAGAAACGCGAAATAAAAAAAGTAAAGCGTACTAAGGCGATTCGAAGAGAGGCGTGGCTTTGAATTTTCAGGAGAGTTCAAAGTGAGTCGGTCAGCCGCGGCGCAGCATTGAGAATATCAGTGGAAAACCGGTAAGGCCTCCGACGATAAACATGATGAATGTTGGAATAGACATCCCCAAGATTGTGGTACCAGGAATATCGTAGAGAATAGCGCCGGCGATAAACGCGGCAGCCGTTAAGTTACCCCTAGTCTGCATCTTAAGGAGTCGACGCTGTTCCTCCGCGAGACTTTTCAAACCTAGGATTTCGGACTTTACGCCGGTATTACCTTGCTCAAGATCCCGCAGGATCTGTGGAGCAGATTGAGTAAACTGTCGAGTCAGTCGCCCGAAGTTCCCGAGTACATCGCTCGCTTCTCGAAGGATCCGCTTGGGACTGTAACGTTCTACGAGGATCTCTTGGATGAAGGGGCGTGTCTCATCCAGAAAGTTGATCTCAGGCGCAAGCACCTTGCCGATGCCCTCAACCGTCATAAGTGCCTTAAAGACCATGGTATAGGTCGCTGGCATTCGGATCTGGTGCCGAATCGCGCCGGCTACCAAGTCCGAAAAATAGGATTGTACGTCAACCTCTTGAAGCGTCTTCCCAAGGATATGCTTTTCCATGATCGAGACGACGTCCGACTCGAATGCGGCAAAGTCATAGCGGACTCCCGGAACTTTTTCGCCCATGTCGAAGAAGCTTCGCGCTACTTTCTCGTAGTCCTCTTTTGCGACGCCAATGAGGAGTTCAAGTATACCTTCCCGTTGCCGGGGCAAAAGCTTCCCACATAACCCGAAGTCAATAAGGACAATCTCCCCATTTTCGCATACAAAGATATTTCCGGGGTGTAGGTCGCCGTGGATGTGCCCATCTTGCAAGATCATCTTGAAGAGTGCGCGCATCATTGTGGGCGCTACCTTGTAAGGGTCGGAGCCATAAGCCTCCACGGCCTCGGTGATTTTGACGCCTTTGATGCGTTCCATCGTCAACACGCCGACCGAACAGAATTCGTCATAGACCTTCGGGGCGCGAAGGCCTTCAAACCCATCGAAATTTTTGTTGAAGCGATCGATGTTGTTTTTCTCAACCGTGAAGTCGAGCTCTTGTCGAAGGGCTTTATCAAACTCCCGTACGATCCCAACCGGGGCCATCAACTGAAGCTCGGGGATCAGGGCCTCTGCCCGAGCTGCCAAGTATTGGAGGATGTGGAGGTCACTGTCTATCTTATCGCTGATATTGCGCCGTTGGACTTTAACAATGACTTCCTCACCTGTCTTCAATGTCGCAATATGCACTTGGGCAATGGACGCACAGGCCAGTGGTTCAATATCGAAGCTGGCGAAGATATCGTCAGATGACTGCCCTAGGTTGTCTTGGATCTGAATCCTGACATCTTCTTCAGCCATCGGTGGTACATCGTTCTGCAACTTTTGAAGCTCAGTGATGATATCCGGAGCGAGCAGGTCGGGGCGAGTCGAGAGGATTTGGCCAAGTTTGATGAACGTTGGGCCAAGTTCTTCGATAGCCAGCCTCAGTCGAGTGGCCGGAGAGGCATGGGTACCGGATGAGTCAGGCACACTGGCACCACGAAAACCTATCGTTTCAGTAAGTCCAAGTTGTACCACAATTGCACCGAAGCCATGCTTGGCGAGAATGAGAGAAATCTCTCGGAGACGCCCCACATCTTTGATGGCGGTTTTTAGTCCTTTGACATTTCTGTAAACGGTACTAACTGCTGACATCTGGGCTCCTTATTCGATCACCTGGACGCTTCTGGCGATGCTGCCCAGCGTGCGGCCCGAATGACCGCACGGGCTTTGTGTTCGGTCTCATCGGTTTCCATTTCGGGATCGCTATCTGCAACGATGCCTGCCCCCGCTTGCAGCGTGAATTCGTCGCCAACCCCAACCATCGTTCGAATCGCGATGCCAAAATCGGCGTTTCCATCCGCGCCGAAGTAGCCGACCGCTCCACCATAAATACCGCGACGGTCGTGCTCGAGGTCGTCAATGATTTGCATTGCACGAACCTTGGGTGCTCCGCTTAAGGTACCAGCCGGAAAGGACGCACGGAGAGCATCGAATGCATCTTGCTCATGGGTGAGCTGTCCCTGTACTTCGCTGACGATATGCATGACGTGGCTGTACTTTTCGATAACCATGAGGTCCTTGACTTCGACTGACCCAGGAACCGCTACTCGACCAACATCGTTTCGACCAAGGTCAACAAGCATAATATGCTCGGCCCGCTCTTTCGGATCTGCGAGTAGCTCTTCGGCAAGTGCTTGATCGGCTTGGGCGTTTTCACCGCGCTTTCGTGTCCCGGCGATGGGGCGCACAAGCATCTGTCCTTCGTCAACTCTCACCATGACTTCGGGTGAGGCCCCAGCAATCTCGACGTCCGGCGTCTCGATATAATACATATAAGGCGATGGATTGATCCGACGCAGCCCTCGGTAGATATCAAAGGGGTCACAGAAACGCGGCATCTTAAACGTTCTGGAGATCACGGCCTGGATGATATCACCAGCGCGAATATGTTCTTTTGCGCGCTCGACCGAAGCTTTGAAGTCTTCGCGGCTGGGGCTCGCCACTGGCTCTTTGAAGCTACCGGAAGGACTTTGCTCTGGCAGCTGTCCGCGAAGAGCGTGGATCCCCCGTTCAAGCCATTCATCTTCTGAAGCGTAAAGGGTGAGCGTTTGCTCGCGATTATCAAAGACAGCCAAGAGCTCGGGCTCGATAAACATGGCGTCGTCGACATCGGGTGGGCTGGATTTAGGACCCAGGGGTTCGAACGAGCGGACGGCATCGTAGGAGAGATAACCAAAGATGCCGCCTACGAAGCTCGGCGTATCGTCAGGCAGCTCAGGTCGATATGCATCCCAAGCCTGCCGAATGGCTGTCAGCGGGTCCTGCGCCGGCTCGGTTTGGGTTGATGTACTGCTGTGGACCGTCAGGACCTGGTCACGTACCCGGTAGGTTCGCTTGGAGCCGACTCCAAGGATTGAATAGCGTGCGTATTGTCGAGGTCCCTCGACGCTCTCATAGAGAAACGAAGTCGTGGCCAGTGGTCTAAGCTTGAGGAATGCACTGACGGGAGTATCGAGGTCGGCGTGAAGTACACGGGTACTCAGGGATAACGCGGTCATGTGGGGATTCGTAACACCATCTCGGCACCCTAGCCAAGGCTCGGACGATGACTATCACTGGCTAATTTCAAAGCCCCCGAGACTTAAGGCGATTTGCAGCTGAATATCTGGCGATGAGGTCGAGTCGTCGGGACGAATCTGAGCTCGGACCCCGATATCCCAGCAATGTCTGCACTGAGATTTAAGATTGAGTGTGAGGGAATGAAGCAGGAACTCAACGGTCTGCTCGGAAGAGCTCTCGGGCGAGGGGAGTGCAATATCGGCTCGGTACCCCAAAGAGAGGGAATCCGCGAGCTTCAGCGAAATGGAAGGGCGGACCCCGTGAATCCACTTTTCGCCCGAATCGATTGCATCTTCTTGACTCGCATATTCCCAAAGAGACGCTTCGAACCGAGATGCACTTGGCGCGAGGAGTAAGTAAGTAGATCTAAGATCGAGTTTCGAGGTCGGGCGCCACGCCAGCGACGCGGTGAGGTCGCGTAAGGCGTCTCCTTTTGGGCTCAAGGTCATCGCCAGCCTGGAGCTTAGACCGTGAAACCGTCGCAGTTGAGACGTAATCCGCACAGGAAGAAGGTCTTCCTCGCGAAGATCGAAGGGTACTTCCAATTCGAGAGAGAACGAAGGATTGCGCGAGGAACTTCCCTCGAACGTCTGACCTAAAGCGAAGAGGAGTTGGCTACTGGAGCGAAGGTCCGACTCGACGAGATACTCGGAGTACGCCGCCGCCTTGGTGAGCCGTTCGACATGCTTGAAGCCTAGCCTAGGGAAGATGGTATGCTTAAACGCCGTAAACCTTGCTTGTCGTGGTGAGCTTATTTCAGCTGTTGTCAATGATGCTCCCATGGCTCTCGATGTGTCGGTTGTAGGAATGAGTCCGGCTAGAAATTCCTGGGAGGCGCGGTATTTGTACGCGCTGTAAGTCTTGGCTGCATGGAGCCCGATGGTTTCGGTGAATTTCCATTGAGTTCGACGGGCAGAATTAAAGCGACTTGGACCGATACGAGCGATGAGCGTCTTGGAATCTATACTGAGCCAGTCATTGAGAGAGATTGGCTTGAGATAGCTATGAATGATGGGGGCGGGCGAGAGTTCGTCGAGCTCAGTGGGGCTATAATTCAGCGTCGAGCGAGCGCTCGAACTCTCGTAATTATAAAGTCTCTGAAGGTGCGTCCAATCCACTTGAAAACGCCACGCTGAATGGTCGCTGAACCAAGAGAGACGCGATGGTAGGTAGTAGCTAATCCGGTCGTCGTACGTCAGTGGCTGATCAGCAAGTAGAAGGTCATCGCTTACCCATTGAGCTTCGGCGAAGAGCCCGGACTTGGGAGTGGGAGTCCAACGGTGCTTGGCTCGAAATTGAAAACGCCTCTGTAAGTCGTACCGCAGGTCATTCTGCGCGTCGACGATATCTTCGTGCCGGTTTCGCGCGTTGCCTCGAAATCGGTCATAGACACCGAAAACCTCTACCTGGCCCTTTACGTTTTTTGTTGGATGATAGCGAAGGCGCGTATCGAGTCGGGGCGCAGCTAGTTCCGACCATGGATTGAGCCGAGGCGGTGTCCAGTCGAAGCGATTACCTACAGCGATGGTCAGGTCCCAACTTCTACCGATTGGAATGAAGAGTGGAAATGCGACACTGGGAGCAATGGTGTCGTAGAACTGGATTCTTGGCGGCAATAAGCCAAACGCTCGCGGTTTGAGCGGAATGGAGACCGGGCTTAGGAGCGGAAGAATTGGAAGCTCGAGCATACCAAATGGAGTGATCCACAGGCTGGGAAAGTAGAGGGTCGCTCGGTCTTTTGTATCTAGGTCCATCCAAAGGGACTTGATACTCCAGGAAGGTAGAGCATTGTCGCCACAGTCGCAGAGTGAGAACGAGGCAGGCGCAATCTTGTAATTGTCCTCGCTCAGGCGATTGATAGAGCCACTGGCGGTTACCCGAATCCCGACAGAACCGTCTGGCCGCGTCTCACGAACAATTAAGCTCGCATCGGTGAGTAGGCCACGGACTTGGTCAGATTCGACATCGAGCTTTGAGCAAATGATGCGATGGCTGGGGCTGTCCCAAAAGACCTCTTCCTGTGCGGAGAGCCCCTGAAAGCTCCCTTGCGGATCGAATGAGAGAGTGATGCGGTTTGCCTTGAGCCTGGTCTCACCGCAAGTCACCAGAGCGTTCCCACTCAGTGTACAGTCTACGTCGATGCATTCGAGCTCATCCGCTTCAAATGTAAGTTGGTCGCATTCGAGGAGTGCTGCTTGGTTGGATGGGGCACTTGCTTGAGCGAAACTCGCAAAGCTCAAGAGGAGAGGGATTATCGCAAGGATGCGGGACATAAGATCCCTTACTCGTCGGCTAAACCTCGTTCAAGGGAAAGCTTAGCGCTTGAAGGTCAGGAAAAGTGTCGAGTCTTTGATCGCTGTAAAATATTCGGTAGCGCTGCGAAGCCGAATGGTGATTCGAATGGTACTCTGAGAAGCTCCTTCGATATGAATCGGCGTGATGTCCAGCACTGGTGTCTCGAAGAACCGTGTGTCGATAGGGAGCAAGAGTCGTTTTACCGCTACCTCAGCCGCATTAAAGACAACCTCGATGGTCTGTTCGTCCGGCCGCTCGACTCTGTAGCTCGGAGTGACGTCGGTGCGGATGTAGATCCTGGATGCGTCTTCGAGCTGCTGAAAGCCGATAAAATTGATGACCTGATCTGCATTTGCAGCGTCCTGTGCGTGGGCATCGATAGCCCATGCGAAAGCCACGCCGACGAAGAGGCCAAGGCAAGAAATCGAGAACATGCGCTTAATCTTTTCCATAAGGAAACTTTAGCTCAACGCATGCTAGCGACAAAATTCTTGGCAAAAACGACGGTTATTGAAGTGGTTGGGTAAATAAAAAAGGCGGGCTAGGCCCGCCTTCTCGAGATCTGAGGTAGCGAAAGCTTATGGAAAGCCAGGTAGTCCGCCTCCACCTAAGCAGCTAGCTGCCGATGTGATATCATTTGGGTCAGCGATACAGAGATTTCCAAGCGAGAACCCAATAGCAGCACCCGGGTCTGCGCAGGTGAGTCCACCCTCGCAAGCCAGTGTATCGCTGCATGCCTCGCACATGCTGGTCGTTGGATTACATACGGTGCAGCTTGCATCACAGTCGGCTTGCGATGTGCATGGCGTATCACCGCCACCGAGAATATCCTCGAAACCACCAGGCAAACCGCCCGTATCACTGCCGCCACCGGCTTGAGATGCCTCGATGCAAATCATGTCCTGACAGACATAATTACCTGGACAGTCCGAGTCTGAGAGACAATCGACGCAGTAACCGGAGGCTACATCGCATCGA
>JAYYQC010000062.1:0-3051 GCA_036128675.1 Myxococcota bacterium
ACCCACCTCGCCATCCCTGAGCCAGTTATTCCGGAAGCAGACGTGAGTCGGAAGGTCGAGCTATGACCGAGAGTATGGACAAATACTTTGGTGCCGATGGCGCTCTTGCAGAGGTCATCGAGGGATACGAAGTACGCCCACCCCAAGCTCAAATTGCTCAGGCAATCGCGGACGCTGTCGAGCTCGAAGACGACTTGGTTGCCGAAGCGGGTACAGGCACCGGCAAGACCCTCGGCTATCTCGTTCCCCTTTTGGACTCTGGTTTGAAGGTCGTTGTTTCGACGGGTACCAAAAACCTTCAAGAGCAAATCATCCACACTGATGGACCTCTTCTGCGCGAAGTGATGGGGCAACATTGGAATATGGCGCTCATGAAGGGGCGCTCGAACTATCTTTGCCATGTCAGAGCCGACAGATTCTCAAGACAGAAATTTCTACCCAATACCGAAGAACGCCAGCTACAAGAGCGCATTCTGGATTGGCGGGTTGAGACTTCGACCGGTGACCGGGCGGAGCTCGATGACCTGAGCGATGACTCGCCTTGGTGGCGTGAGGTCTCCGCGACGGCCGAACAATGCTCAGGTCGAAAGTGCAGTGAGTGGGAGCGATGTTGGGTCACCCGCAATCGACAAGAAGCCCAGAACGCTGATCTCATTATCGTCAATCATCATCTCTATCTCTCAGATGCATCTCTCCGGATGACGGTAACCGGAGGAAATGCCGAGCTTATCCCCCGCCATGACTACGTTGTGTTTGATGAAGCGCATGATCTGGACGAAATCGCGAGTCGCCACTTTGGAGCCGATATCAGTGAGGGGCGCTTCATTAGCCTCTCGCGAGACCTCAAGACTCTACAAGACAAAGCGGCTACCCACGCAGGAGAATTAAGCGCTTTAAGCACCGCGCTTGAGCTTCGGGCCCGAAGATTTTTCGAGAGTCTGCCATTTGCGGAACGCTCGGTTAGGTGGCTCCCTGAACAAATGACAGCCGAGGTCGAAGAGCACCTCGGCGCACTCACCGACCTCCTCGAGCGGCTCGAAGAGTGCTTAAGTGATGAACCCAATGAAGAGCTCAGCCACCTCGCCCAGCGCAGTGGCACACTGGCATTTGAAGTAAACTTCGCCATCTCCGGGGAGAAGCATCAGAGCCTGCACCAAGAAGCCGAGTCGACAATCGGAAACGCCCGAGAGTCCATCACCCCATTTGTGCGTTGCCTGGAAATGAGCGGACGTAGCCGACGTATCGTTGTAAGACCCCTGGACCCCTCCGCTCTCTTAGAGCGTGCAATTGGTGACCAGCCCAAAGCCTTTGTTTCCGCGACGCTCACCATTGGCCGGAGATTCGACCATTTCAAAGCGAAGCTCGGACTGCGTGAGGCTAAAGAGCTCATTGTTGATTCGCCTTTTGATTACATGCATCAAATGAGACTCTATCTCGCGAACGATTTACCCGCTCCCAACTCGCGGGAATTCGCTTCTGGCGTTTCAGAAAGAGTGAAAGAGTTGGTGACCTCCTCGAGAGGTGGCGCGTTCGTGCTTTGCACGAGTCACTACATGGTTCAACGGGTTGCTTCTTACTTAGAGGAAGAGACCCACTTTACCGTTTTAAGGCAAGGGAGTGCTCCGAAAACCGCGCTACTGAGAGACTTTCGCTCGCGTGGTGATGCGGTCCTCGTCGCCACGATGTCATTTTGGCAAGGTGTCGATGTTCCTGGAGATGCGCTTCGATTAGTCATCATTGATAAAATACCCTTTTCCTCACCCGACGACCCAATCCTCTCAGCCCGAATGGAGTGGGTCGAGTCAAAAGGCCAGTCTTCCTTTGGGACTTTCCAGCTTCCGCAAGCCGCCCTTCTCCTTCGACAAGGGGTTGGACGACTGATTCGCCGCCGCACTGACTGGGGAATGGTCGCGATTCTAGATCAAAGAGTCATCACCAAAGGGTATGGTCGCGTTTTGTTAAATTCGCTCCCCCGCTGTCCTACCACATCCGACTTCTCAAAGGTCATCAATCACTTCGGAGTACGTTTCGATGAAAGCCAGTAGCTACTTTACGATACCCATCCTTCTTGCCGCAGCCATTGCTCAACCCGCTTATGCAGAGGGCAACCCGCCGGTCCCCTCTACAGAGACTCCGGCACTGCTAACTTCGCTCCAAAGACTACAAGCGAGCCTTGCAATTCCGACAATCAGTGACACGTTGAACGAGGTGACCACGCAAGAGGCCTTCGCGCAGCATCGTGCTTTGCTAACGACGGCGTACCCGCAGACCTTTCAAGCCCTGAAGGCGCACGACGTAGGTCCATACTCGATACTTCTTGAGTGGCCTGGGCAGAATCAAGAGCTGAAAGGCTCGCTCTTGATGGCTCACCAAGATGTTGTACCAGTTGACGACAGCGACACATGGCAGCACCCACCCTTTTCCGGTGTCGAAGCGGATGGGTATATCTGGGGCCGAGGCGCTCAAGATAACAAGTCTGGTGTCATCGCCATCCTTGAGGCAGTTGAACGTCTGGTAAAACAAGGCTACCAGCCTACCAGAACACTCTGGCTTGTCTTCGGTCACGATGAAGAAACCGATGGTCGGAATGGTGCGGGTAAGATTGCGGCCTATCTAGAAGCCAAGAATGTCAAACTTGAGACCGTGCTTGATGAAGGACTCTTTGTGTCAGAAGGCCTCTTCCCGGGGCTCGTTCAGCCATTGGCTCTTATCGGTGTTGCAGAGAAGGGCTACCTCACGGTCGACTTACACTTTAAAGGGGAAGGTGGCCATTCCAGCGTCCCACCCCGCAACAGTTCGATTGCGAGAATGGGTGAGTTCGCGCATCGTTTAGAGCAGAAAAAGATTCCGCCGATGATGACCACACCAATGCGGGCTCTTATCCAAACTTTGGCCCCGATGATGCCTCAACCACAGCGCTTCGTCATGAACAACCTAAACTTCTTTGAATCCATGTTGCTTCATCAACTATCGCAATCCACAACGGCGGCTCCACTGGTCAGTTCTACCAACGCTATGACGATGGCAAACGCCGGTGTGAAAGACAATGTA
>JAYYQC010000063.1:0-4544 GCA_036128675.1 Myxococcota bacterium
TAATGACTTCGGTTTAGGTAGTTAAGTCTCCAATGAGTGTTTCTCCGAGTGAAATTCAAGGCATTGGTGCCGCTCCGGGAATCGTCATTGGCAAGGTCTTTCTGCTCGACCGACGAAGTGTGATTATCCCGCATGTCCACCTGGATGACTCTCAAATCGAAGCAGAGATACAACGATTTCATATTGCACTGGAGCAATCGCAAGGGCAGCTCAAGGAGATTGGAAACAAGGTTACCTTGGATGGGCAAGAACACGCAGCTATCTTGCAAGCACATGAGATGATGCTTCAAGATCCCACTCTCGTCCAACAAACTTGTCACCGTATAAGAACTGACCAGGTAAATGCTGAGTGGGCTGTACAGCAAACCCTAAAGGAGCTGGGTGAGTTACTTGAGAAAGTCGAAAATGGTTACCTTCGAGAACGACGGACCGATCTAGACTTTGTTGGTCAACGCATTATTCGTAACCTCACCGGCACTGAGACAGCTTGGACCCGCGATCTAAACCATAGCGACCCAGTTGTCTTAGTTGCACATGACCTGAGCCCCGCAGATACCGTAGGGCTCTCAGATAAATCGATCTCAGCATTCGCGACCGAAGTGGGCAGTCGCACATCACACACTTCAATTGTAGCACGTTCAATGGACGTACCGGCAGTCGTAGGATGCGAAGCTCTCTACCAGCGAGCCGGTCATAACGACACCATCATTGTTGATGGTCTCTCCGGTACCGTGACACTTCATCCAAACGAAAACCAGATTGCAGTTGCCCGCGCCAAACAACAACGCTTCGATGCATTTGCCGATATCCTCAAAGAACAAGCTTTTGGGGTCGCCAAAACCAAAGACGATCAAGAAATTCTAGTGTTCGGAAACATAGAAACGCCGAACGAAGCCAAGAATGTGATGTCACGCGGCGGAAATGGGATTGGACTTTACCGGAGTGAATTCCTATTTGTTGGACGCTCAGGACTACCAACTGAAGACGAACATTACGAAACCTATGCATCGATTTTTGATTCTATCGGCGAACGACCGGTTACAATCCGAACCTTTGATCTAGGCGGCGATAAGCTTTTCGGCTCAGCGAAAGAGGCTCCCGAGAGTAATCCAGCTTTGGGCTTACGCGGTTTGAGGTTTTGCCTGAATCATGGCGATATCTTTATTCCGCAACTCAAAGGGCTTCTTCGAGCCGGCACCAAGGGCAATCTCAAAATTCTTTTCCCTATGGTCACTGAGGTGACGGAGCTCATGGCCGCGAAGGCTTATCTCAACCTCGCGAAAGAACAGCTCAAAAACGAAGGTAAGGCCTTTAAGAGTGAAGTCCCAATTGGCTGTATGGTCGAAGTGCCAAGTATGGTCTTTTCCCTACAAGAGTTTCTCTCGAGAGCTGACTTTTTATCAGTTGGGACCAATGACCTGATGCAGTACCTCTTGGCGCTGGATAGAACCAATGAACGGGTTGCTCACCTCTATCAGCCACTTCACAGTGGGGTCCTTCATACACTCAATACGATTGCAAAGGTTGCGTCGCAGCATAACACGCCGTTAACCATATGCGGAGAGTTAGCTGGAGAGGTCGAATTTGCACCGATACTTCTCGGCCTCGGGTATACACATCTATCGATGAACGCGTCGACTATCCCATGGGTAAAGGCGGCGGTCTCAAAGCTCGATCGGCAGCGCTGCTCGGACCTCGTAGCAGAGCTTCTAAAGACCGACCGCATGGAAGAACGGGCTGCCAAGCTCATCGCATTTTGCGAAGAGCACTTCCCACAAGATCTTCTCGAGCTGGGACAACACATCGTCTAGTAGTTTAGAGGAATAACTCCCAAACAATGATAGCCAGCGCGACAACAACCAAGAGATAACCAATCAACGCGGCTCTTCGGTCACTCTCTCCGCTTAAATCAATCGAGCTTGCAACTACGGAGATTGTCGGTGTGGAGAGTGAAGAATCAGCTTTAGCATCTGAGTTTGGCGGTAATTGATTGGTAGACGAGGCGGAGTCTTTTGGGAGGTTCACCTCGTTGAGCGCAACCTGTGGAGGAGGAGGCGGAAGGTTACTGCGTTCATGCAGGGAAGGCGGGTTAACTTCATGTCGTTCTTTAGGAGTCGCTTTAGGAGTTGCTGTAGCAGAGCGGCCCTGAAGAGCAGATTGAGCGAGACGCTTGAGATTTGCGTAATCCGGCGCAAAATTTTTTCTCATCCACTCTTTGACCATGGCTTCGCCGTTCGCAGCCGGAAAGTTTCTCTGGATATATTGGTCGAGGTCAGTCCGAAATGCCCTTACAGTGGAGTAGCGTCCATCTGGCGTACTCGCGAGGCCCTTCGCGATAATGCGAGAAATCGTATCCGGGTCCCGTGATACATCTGGCGGGAGAGGTCCCCATTCGCCCAACCGGATTTTTTCCAGGACTGCAAAGTCATTGGGTGCCTCAAATGCACGTTGATTGGTTAATAACTCGAACAAAGATGCGGTCAGTGCAAAGACATCTACTCGGTGGTCCATCGCTTTACTCATAATTTGCTCTGGAGCCATGTAAGCAAATTTTCCCTTCATCGCCCCGGCGAGCGTGCGCGATAAGTTGACCTCCGATTTCACAATCCCAAAATCGATAATCTTCGTTTTTCCGTTATAACCGACCAACATATTATGCGGAGAGATATCCCGATGAATGAGCCCGAGTGAACTTCCATCCGAACGCTTCATTGCGTGCGCATGTTCAAGACCAAGACAAATATCGCGCGTGATTGTCAACGCCATCAACTCGGGTAAATATTCGCCACGCTTTTTGGCGCACTCCAAAACGGTCCGTCCATCGCAGCCCGGAATAAACTCCATTGCCAGAACTTTGTTTTCGCCATCGGTGAAAAACTCATGCGTGCGAACGATGTTAGGATGCTTAATTCGGCTTGTAACCCGTGCCTCATCCTCGAACATCGTGACAATGTGAGCGTCTTGCACAGTCTCGAGGTTAAGACGTTTCAAGGCCACCAAGCGATGCGTGCCATCTCGGGCTTGAGCAAGTCCCATAAACACCTCGGCCATACCGCCCTGAGCGATTTTTTCAACGACCTGATATTTTCCGAACTTGTTCATTTTTCTAGTAGATTACCCTAGGCGTAAATCTCAGCCAACGCATTTCATGGCGGTGAGGGCTTTGCCTCACAAGTGGGCTCTTATTGCACGAAAGCCCCGCTACACAAGCCTAAGCCTCACAAGGGACTCTATCAGACCAACGCGGTAGCGCCTCTAAATATTCAAGATCCCGAAGGACTTATCTTCTGACCCACCCAGAGGCTATAAGCTCATAGGTCAAGGTACCCTGCTCTGCCGTGCTATCCAGAGGAATATTCAACGCCTCCAGCCGCTCAAGAACATCAGCATGTGGATGTCCAAACCGATTGAGTTGACCGTGGCTCGACCAAGCCAATTGCGGCGCAAGAGTCTCCAAGAACCACCGATCACTTGAAGTACGGCTGCCATGGTGTCCGAGTTTTAGTAAACCGACGGGTCCGTCTATCCTTCTCAATAGACTTAGCTCCGCCCATCTCGGAAGATCTCCGGTTAATAGCGCACTCTGATGTCCCTGACTGACCCTCAGGCTTAATGAACGTTCGTTGTCACTAAGGTACTGCCCGTGGATTGAGCCAAGCCCATAGATTTCAAAGCGGGTTTCGCCGCTTCGCCAAACGAGATACTCAGGCAGCGATAACCGACAGGCAATCTTCTCTGAACACCATGCGCTAATCGTGCGCTTTAAACGAAGGTCATCGGATGCATAATGATCAACCAAGAGTCTCCCAACCTCAAAGCTGCGAAGTATGGCTTCCAGCGCTCCGGTGTGATCAGGATCAGGATGGGACACAATGATCATATCGATCCGCGATATTCCCAAGCGCCTTAGCTCAACGATCGCATCGTAAAAGCCATCCTCTCCCCACTCCCCACCCGGTTGACCACCGGTATCAAAGAGGATGCTCTGTCCATCTGGTGTCCTGATTAAGGTCGCGTCGCCCTGCCCTACATCCAGAGCATCAATGCGCAAACGTGCTACAGGTTCGTCGGTAAGGCTGCCGAGTCCACCGTACACGGTCACTAGCAATATTAGGCAGGCAAGGACCGAAGACCATCGCACCGCCAAGAGCATGCAGCCCAAGACCATGAACATCCATCCTGTCCACGAGATACTCTGAGCAAATGGTGCGAGAACGTCTGCGAAAGCGTTGATGATTGCAACGCCGAGCTCAATGAAAGACACAACTGGCTCCGCAGTTGATTGCTCCAAGCACCAAAGTAGGATGAGCAAGACGATGCCTGGCGCAATCCAATACGTCACCACAGGTAAAACCAAGATACTCAAAGTTCCGCCGACCAAGGATGCGACCCCGAAGCCCTCAGCAATGAGCGGCGTAGACATCAGGGTAGCTGAGAGCGAAGTTCGTAACGACGACGCTTTAGCAAGAAATGTCGAACGGTCGTTGGCACCTGCCCACAATAGACCAACAACCGCGAACGAGGAGAGTTGAAAGCCCAAATCC
>JAYYQC010000064.1:0-2172 GCA_036128675.1 Myxococcota bacterium
CTTCATCGCTCTTGGCGGTCAGAAGAATAAACGGTGTTGTTGCAACCTCGGCATTGGCTCGAACTTGCTTAAGCATATCGGGCCCGGAGAGCTTGGGCATCATCCAATCCGAGATAACAAGCTCGGGTCGACGGTCGCATATGACTGCATATCCTTGCTCACCATTGGCTGCTTTCAAGACGCGGTAACCCCGCTTCTTTAAGGACTCCCCAATCAGATTGCGCATATCTTCGAGGTCATCAACAACGAGCACCAACTGTCCTTTGCCCTCAGTCTCGGGCGCGAACTCTCCCTCTTCCTCAACCTCGGTATCCACCCCAGTCTCGCCACTGTCGGCTAGGAGCCACTCGCGCGGCTTAAAGCTCTTGGTCCCTTCAATGGGTCCCGTAGCCTCAACCACTGGGAACTCCGCAAAGAAAGTCGCCCCCTCACCTACGACACTCTCTACACCGACGAGCCCCCCCATTTCTTCTACCAGTGATTTAACCAATGCTAAGCCGAGGCCAGTTCCTTCGTACTCTCGGGTGGTAGACTCCTCGACCTGACTGAATACCTGGAAGAGCTTGGTCTGCCCATCTTCCGAGATCCCGGGCCCTGAGTCCTTCACGAAAAGTCGAACCCTCGACTCAATCTGAGACGCCAACCCAAACTCAATTGAGCCACCCTGAGGCGTGTATTTCAAAGCATTCGAAAGGAAATTGAATGCGACCTTCTCCAGTGCATCGGACTCCGCTTCAATGATGTACGGTGGTATCGCTTGAGCTTCCCCACCCTCGTAGGTCACCGAAAACTGGATGTCTTTACTCGAGCACGCCGAAGCAAAGTAATCGCCCAACACAAACGCAAAGTCATTGAGATTCAAGCGCTCGAGCTTAAGCTCTTTCTTACCCGCCTCGAGTTTTTGAAAATCGAGGAGCTGATTGACCAAACGTAAGAGACGACGCGCATTCTTTGTCGAGACACTTAAGTTTCGGTTGGTTGGTTGCGCCGCCGCTTCATCCTCCAATGGCCCGAGAATCAATGTGAGCGGCGTCCGAAGCTCATGAGACATATTTTGGAAAAACGCGGTTTTCTGCTCATCAAGCTCGCGGAGCCTTTGGTTCTTTTGCTCGGCCTTATCTCGCAAGTCGCTCGCTTCGGCCCGAGCCAGCTCTGCCTCGCGCGTCTGTAGCTGCAGCTCTCGGGTTTGGGAGTCTACTTCCTCCTGGAGATTCTTCGTCAAATGACGCGCTTTCCGGTGTGCGTTCGAGGCCCTCGCCGCCAAGATACCACCCTGAATCAGTACGAAACCCATAAAGGTATAGGTCGAGATATAGCCGGTGTTGATGACACCATTGGTATAGAGAATATCGTTGAGTGCGCCTCCGATAAAAACCGCAAACGCCAGGAGCAACCACGCACCGGCGGGGTGTCCACGATAAGTCTCAAAAATGAGATGCCCGCCTAAAAGGATAAAGAATGGCACAAGGTAGAGCTGATAAAAGTGAAGCGTCGAGGTCAGCAGGGCGATATCCGCCATTAGGCTAAAGAGGATGAGTAAGCTCCCCAAGCCAACGCCCCAACTTAAGACGAAACGACGAAGCCACGGGCGAGGTAATAAGGCGTCAATAAATAAACCCGTCACCATCGCCAGTGCGGGTAGCGTAAAGTATTCAATCGCAACCAAGCGTTCATAGGTCTCACCGGTCCCCTCCAATGCCCCTGTCACGATAAAGAGCCGCGTCATAATGAGAGCACGGAGAGAAAGAGTGCCACACATAAAGCCAAAAAAGAGCGACGCGTAATCGTCGCGGCGCTGCCAAAAAATGACCAAGTGGAACAAGAAGCCGATGAAGAGAACGCCAAACGTGATACCGTCGTAGGCTAGAGCTGTTTTACTCGCACGTTGAACTTGCGACCGAGTTCCGAGGACCGGTGCCCAGGCCAGTCCGCCCCGCTTTCTGGTGAAATTACTCACCTGAACGAAGACGGTTAAAGAATTCTCTGATGGAAGAACCCGAAAGTAGTCGGTTTCTTTTGCGCTAAACGCAGGCAGCGAATTGCTGGCGCTCCTTCCCACCTTCCCGTGCTGATATGCGATGTATTCAAAGTGACCATCGGCTGAAACGACCTGCCAGGTCGCGGCCGACATCGTCTCGCCCGCCTCAAATCCAAGGAAGGATGTAGGGTCAT
>JAYYQC010000065.1:0-10000 GCA_036128675.1 Myxococcota bacterium
GGATTCTCTCCCATACGGCCAAGGCGTCCAAGTGAGAAAACCGGGAAACCTTGATTGTTGTCGTCAGTCTCAAAAGCATACGCCTCCGGACAATCGGACTTCCATCCCGGGTAAACTGCTCGATGGGTCGAGGATCCACCCCAGTAGTTGTCACAGGTGTAATCCCAAAGAATATCAAGGTAGCGATGTGCATCGACCGCGATAGTACTATCGAGAACCACACTGACATCGTGAACGGGCGCTTGCTGAAGGTAGTGGCGGGTCCATAGGTTATGGCCACCGGTAAATACCTTTTCACCATCGATCGATACAATCTTGGTGTGATTCCAAGAGTCAGCGCCTACACGGTATGCGCCGGCGTGAATAGTCAAGTTGGTATCGCCGCGAATATCGCGGGTCAAATCGTTCATAAATGCATCGGCGTCAAAGAACATTCCCGGTATATCGCCGACCAAGATGCGAACTCGAACCTCTCGGCCGGAATCATCCAGCGCAGTCAGAGCATTGCGCATAGCCACCAAGAATCTACCGTCCGGTGCGGTCAAAGACGAAATATCAACCTGAGACCTCGCATCTCGAATGAGGGTGTAAAGACGGTCGAGAAAAGTATCGGAGTGACCAGTACAAAATTGTTCACCCTTCTCGAGCTCACTCCGGCTCGACGCTTCTAGTTGCGAACAAATACCTCCGACTTCGAGGCAATCAACCTGAGAATCGCATCGGTAGAGTCCTAGCTCGGCATCACAGTTAGGCTCATCGGTACATAGACTCGGCACCGGAAGATCACTTGCCGGTAAACCCCAGGCATTGGGCGTTTGAATCAAGGAGTCGTCTCGCCAAACCGCATCACCACGCAGCGCCCAGAGGCTGGTCTCTTGCGATGCATGCAGATCACGAAGACGCTCAAGTACGCCCTCGCCGACGTGCGAGAGTCGATCCTCGACGCGTGGGTCGGGTTCGACTTCTTCTACTTCGGTCTCGGCAACATCAAATCCAAACCACCAAGCGACCCAGTCCCATACTCCCCACAACGCATCGTGAGATTGACCGGCATGAACTGTCGTATCGACAGTTTGCACTTGGTTTTCGGTATCACAGCCCCCCACTGCTACACTAAGAATTACGACAAAAATAGTGGATAGCTTGTTCATTTTTTTACTCCTGCGTCGAACAAAGCAAGCAACATGCCAATCAAAGAAAGCATTGTAATTATTGAATTTTAAGAACAAACCCTACTCTTACCGAAGGACAACACTACAATTTTACGCACCGCATCAGACAAATTTTGCCCGCCCGTAGAATTATCCGGACTTTTTACGAAACACCCACATAATCGACCCGATGCTCCACGTAAGACCAAAGGAGCAGTTATGAAAACAACGACCACACCTCAGCCTTTTACGCGACCTGTCGAAGAGCTCCTCAATGAATCGCTCAAATTGCACCTCGACACGCCCACCCACCTCACCGGAAGCTTTCTCCTGAAAGAAGGGGCTGCACGTCTTCCAACCTTTAGAGGCGACCTCGAGTTGGTGTCTGAGGCATCTGGTCAAGTTGTACTCTCAAGTGCCGTTCGACATAAGAGTCAAAATGAGACAACGCCTTGCGACGAAGCCATCGCGCGGTTCGAGCCAAGACTCCGTGTACTCAATCCAAGCGTCTTGGAGCCAACCGATACAATCTTTACCTGGTGGAATGACTTCATCGATTTCTTTCGTGACGGCCTCGCCGATATCCTCGTGCAGGAAGTCCGAGTCACTGAGGATGGCAAAGTGAGCGTCATCGGAGAAGTTGACTTCCCTTGGCCATTCCCTAATCAGCGACTCGAACGCAGCATTGAAGCCGGCGAATCAATTCGTCCAACTCTTATGTCGGTCCTCGGAGGACGCTCCACGGTTGGGCCAAACCAAAACGCCACCGCGCGTATGCTTTCGGGACTTACAAAAATCGTCGGGCCGGGTAGTTTCGAAATGATATCCCGGGGAGAAACGAAGCTCGACGCTCGGGGAGAGCAGACGGATTCGGCGAAGGAAAGTATTCTAAGAGGCAATATTCAAGTTAACCCGAAGGGGCATTATCATATCGATGTGACATCGACTGCAGACCTGCATTCCGATAGCGCCGTGGACCTTGAGTTTCAGGCGAATGCGAAGATGAACTTCCAATCCGACGACCGCTTCATCAGTGATGTGGATGTGCAATATAGGGGCGACCTTGCCCATACCTCCCTCCATGGCCTCAAAGTTGATAATCTAAATCTACCCTTGCACTTAGAGGGAAGAGACTCACTGAAATTCGACGGCGGATTTCAAGGTCGACTCAACCAACTTGGCTTCAAGACTGGTAACGGGCGCTTGAACCTCGAGTTCGTCAATGGACTTCATGGTGAAACGGTAGCCACGGGTGACCACCGAGATACGCGCTTAGACGCAGCCGGCGGTAAGCTCTCCACAAATATCCATCTTGACTATGGCATTAACTCTGACGGCTTTTTTATCCGAGACCTCGATATCGATGCGGCAGCTGCCCTTGAGGACCCACGCATCATCTCTGCGGGTATAGCCGCACGCCTACCCTTTTACGGCGACTTCACCGTTGAAGGTTCCGATTTAACTCTTGATGCCAAGAGTCAGCAACTACGAGGTACCGCGACGGTAAAGTTTCATGCTGATCCACGTGACCTAGCAATTGGTGAACGACAGGCCTTACCTATCGACGCAGAGTACGTTTTACACTTCGAGAAGTCAGGTCTTCGGGTCGAAGCAAAACGGGACGCCCTCACTGAATTCCTGCGTCCCTTCACGCAACTCGATGGCAATGAAGCAGCGCTTACCACCCGCGTGGGAGGGGTTGTTGGATCGACCCGATCCAAGGCCTTTCGCGACAAGTTGGAGGCAATCACCAATGCTAAGATCCGGACCGGGAACCGAACTGACCTCTTGCTCGACGGCGTAGAATCGTATCCTGCTCGCATGAAACTCATCGATGAAGCGCGCGAGTCACTCATCATGCAGACACTCATTTTCAAAGAGGATGAATCTGGCATGGCAACCGCGGAAGCGCTCGTTCGAGCCGCCAAACGTGGCGTTGATGTCCGGGTAGTCATCGACGCACTGGGTAACCTCGAGACACTCGACCACTTGATCGATGGCCGTCCACTCTATCAATACCTGCGGGACAATGGTGTAAAGCTCGAGCTCTACAATCACCCGAGCGCGCAAGGACTGGGCTCATTGGTCAATGCACTCGACCAAATCGATGCACTGAGTGCCGTTAAGTCACCCGACGACCTCAAAGACCCTACGCTTCTTTTCTCTTTGCTACGTGACGCAGCCCAAGTTGCCTTTGGGCCTGAGACAATGAACAGCGACGCGAAGGCCGACCTTATCGCCTGGTTTGACGCGCACAGTTCCTTGCCTGGTGAAACGGATGACGACGTCCTCTTAGAGCTTCCAAACGGCGCGGTGATTGCTGCCGCTGAGGCTGTCACGATGGGCAAGATGCTTGTTGAACTTAATCACCGCTGGCATGAAAAGTACCTGGTCGCGGATGGCAAGAAGGCTATTGTCGGCGGGCTGAATATCGCGGACGAGTACATGTTTGGCGGCACCGACCGTAAGATCATGAGTCTTGGTACGGAGCGCCCCGCCTGGCGCGACACTGACATCCTCATCGAAGGTCCAGCCGCGCATGATGTATACAGTGCCTTCTCCCGTAACTGGGAACACCTCACCGGCGATGCGCTTGATGAGCTAACTCGCCCCGATGGATTCGAGGACGGCAAGGATATCCTCATGGTGCAACACCGCCCTCGTATCGATGGTGACCATCACATTACAAACGCCATGGTTGAAACGATTAAAGCGTTACGGCCAGGAGAAAAATGCTGGATCTCGAGCGCATACTTCATCCCGACCGGTGCACTTGAGCTTTGGAAAGACGTGCTCTGCGATGCAGCCAAGCGCGGCGTCGATGTACGCATTCTAACCAATGGCGGCCCTAGCAGCGATGCTCCAGTCATCAACCAAGCCGCGATTCAATCCTACCGTGAGCTCGCCGATGCCGGTGTCATGGTGATGGAGAAGAATGGTACGCAAACCATCCATAGCAAGACCGCTGTAATGGGTAGCCACATGAGCTTCGTTGGCTCTTGGAACGGTGATAACCGCTCCGCCAGTCTCAACAGCGAGGACGTCGCAATCGTCTTTGACGATGCACTCGCGAAAGAGATGGAAGCATCATTTCTCGAGGACTCAGCTCCCGGCAGTGTCACTGTGGTAAACGATGCATGGTTTGCCAAGCTCGGGTGGCTTGACCAGCTTAAAGGTTATGGCTTGTCGCTTTTTGCGAACCTAATGTGATTCCCCATCCTTCACAACCTCAAGCGGAGAGAACACGTAATAGGTGTCTCGAACCCGAGCGGTTACGATACTGCCCGCTTCAAAGAGGTCGCGCGCATAACGCTCGTAATTAAAGTACTCGCGAAGATGTGGACTCACTGCGTCCAGCGCTTTGGTGCGGGTCAGATATTGCCTCGCCCAATCGCCGAGTTTTGGATAACGGCCGTGTAAACATTTGGTCAGGAGCTTGGTTACCTTCTCGCTATCTGAGTAGCGCTCATGCAGGACGCCCACGATTTCACCATATTCGAGCCGAAGCGATTCAAGCTCTGGCGGAACCACCGCAGTGTCCGGAGCGCCATTTGGTTTATCCGCTGGTGGCTCCAAGGCTTTTTTGATCTGTTTCCCGAGCTCCTTGGGGTTGATTGGCTTTGGTATATAGGAGGCGACGCCCAGCTTGAGAACTGGGGCGATTGCCGCACTCGAGTTCTCGGCGGTTAAGAGCAGACAAGGCGTCTCGATGCGCCGTCGACGCGCAGAGCTCAAAACGTCGTAACCAGTCATGTCGGGAAGATTCATATCGAGCAAAATCACATCGAAGGTGCCGCGGTTAAGCCAGTCGAGTGCCTCTTCACCATCCATTGCACTGGTAACGACAAAGCCCGTCTTCAGAGCGACCCTGAGGAGCGCTTGGATATCATCATCGTCGTCGATTGCGAGTACGCGAATCGGTGTAGCCGGACTGCTCATAAGCATGAGTCTAACTAGGGCGAGGAGATCGACGCAACCACGGGTCTATCACCTCAGTTGCCTCGCTTTTTATTGCCCTTCTTCCGGTTTTTCTTACCTTTTCGTTTTTTCTTACCCGATTTAGCGGGCTTGGGACTCGCCTGATCTTCATCCTCGATATCTTTGTCCTCTTGAAATTCACGGTCGATATAGCCGAGGTTCGCCTGGTCGATCACGATCTCGACGCGTCGGTTCGTGTTGCGCCCTTTCGCGCTTTTGTTCGAGACCATCGGTTGAATCGGCCCCATTCCATCGATCACAAAACGCTCAGGGGTCAGGAAGTCTTGGTAGAGCAGCTCTTGAAGCACTGAATAAGAGCGCTTGCTCGACAGCTCGAAATTGCTGCGGAACTTTCGGGTCTTGATGGGCTTATTGTCTGTATGCCCACTCACGGTAACGGTTCCCTCAATTTCAGCGAAGACATCCCGCAGCTTCCGAGCTACCGGGACGAACGCTTTTTTGAGCTGCTCGGAGCCCGCCTTAAACGAGGAGCCCTGAAGAACTCGAATCACGATTTTCTTTTCTCGAACCAAGAGCTCGATCTGTTTCGCTTGAATCAAGGGCTTCAAGAGCCGCATGAGCTTAATGGTATCCGCTACGGTTTGCTTGCGCGCGCGAAGCGTCTGCTGCGCTTCAACCGACTGTGAAGCCTTCCGCACAACCAGTGCCGAGCGTTTGATATCAAGGCCGGCGTCTAAGCCCTCGAGCATCGCTTTGAATTTTTTGATGTCGATCTCAGACATACTGAGCAGCATGATGAAGAAACACATCAACAGCGACATCAGGTCGGAAAACGTGACGACCCATTTTGGCGCACCCTTCTTAGCTGGTGCACCAATATCCGGCATCTCTGGCGGCGGAGCCTCTGCGGCCTCCTCGTTCTTGCCGGCCTTTTTCTTGGTCTTTCTCTTCGCTTCAGCCATACTCGATTTGCAGGATCATCTAGTCCATCTTTACCATCCTTGGGGATCAGCGTGGCGGTCAAGAAAGGCGCGAAAAAAAAGCAGAAGAAGCGCGTCTCCAAGCTCAAGAGTGAGGAGCAGGCACCGGAACTTCCGGCCATTGAGGAGACCCCGCCCCGAACCACGCCCGGTTGGGTCACGACCTTTGCTGACCTGATGTCTCTCCTCATGGTTTTCTTTGTCATGCTTGTCTCTGTCTCAACGATTGAAAAGACCACCTTTGAAAAAATGGTGAAGTCCATGAAGAGCGAGCTCGGCGGCGGACAAACCAAAGACGACGTCGAGACGGTTGAAGTTACAGATTCCGTCGAAACGGTCGAAGAGGTCGGCGAAGCCACTGAAAAGGTGGTCGAGGAGCTTAAAGAAGAACTCAAGGTCGAGATCAAAAAGAAGATTCTAGAAGTCGAAGGCGGGAAAGATGCCGTCACGATTCAGCTCCTGCAAAACGCCACTTTCCGCCCCGGTAGCGTGAAGCTCAAACCCGGCTTCAAGAGGATCGCAAAGTCACTGATCAAACAAATCAAGAAATCAGATGGCGTGGTCGCCGTGGTGGGACACACAGACAATGTCCCGTTTCGAAGCCGACTTTACCGATCCAATTGGGAACTCGCCGCATCGCGCTCGGTCTCGGTCGTCGAGGCGCTGACAAAATCTAAAGAACTCAAACGTGAGCGGTTTTATGTACGTAGCTACGGCTCAACCCAACCAAGGGTTCCAAATACCTCTCGAGCGAACCGAGCAAAAAATCGACGCATCTCCATCATTATCCGACAAGATCCAATCCCCAAAGCACTTGGCAGCGAAGGAGAATTCCTCGTCATCAACAAGAAGAATTTCGACAATGTAAGTGAAGATAAATTGCTCGATTTTTTGCAAACCGAGGAAGATGAGACAGAATCCAAACAATAGGGGGAGTTTGTGGTCGTGCATCCGACTTCAAACCTTGGATATGATTGAACGAAGCGACCCGATGGTTGGGTCGAACTTGGGGATCTAGGAAAACGTGAAGCCGGATATCGCCACCGTCGTTGGGCTAATTGGTGCCATTGGCATTGTTGGGTTCGCTATTGCCGGCGGAAACGGCGGCATCGGCCTCTTTATCGACGTCCCCTCCCTGCTCATCGTCGGCGTAGGCAGCACTTTTGTGGCACTGATGAAATTTGGCATCGCCCAATTTGCAGGCGCAGTCAAAGTTGCCCTCAAGGCATTTCTCTATAAGCCTCAGGAACCGGACGCTCTGATTCTTACGGCCGTGATGCTCGCGGAAAAGGCCCGTAAAAGCGGTATCGTCGCGCTCGAGGAAGAGCCCGTGGAGAACGAGGAGCTCGCCGAAGCAATCAAGCAGATTGTCGACAACGTCGACCCCAACGTCCTCAAAATGTCGCTGATGACCGACATGGCCAAGACCTACGCCCGTCATGAATCTGGCCGAAAAATCTTTGAAGCTCTCGGCGATGTCGGCCCCGCCATGGGCATGATTGGAACGCTGATCGGTCTGGTACAGATGCTGGCTGCGATGGAAGACCCCAGTGCTATTGGCCCCGCGATGGCGATTGCGCTTCTCACCACACTCTATGGTGCGATGCTGGGTAACATGTTCGCCCTGCCGATCGCCGATAAGCTGCTTTTACGAAGCCAAGAGGAACGCGATATTAAAATGCTCCTCATCGATGCGGTGGGCGGTATCCAAGCCGGCATGCACCCGCGCATTCTCCAAACGACACTGATGGCGCATTTACCGGTATCCAAGCGACCAAAAGAAGAAGACTAATTTTCCCAGATGAAGAGCGAGTGAAGGTATTACTTTGGCAAGCCCGAGCGATACAAAGAGCAACAAGACGCAAGAGCGAGATGCGATGCAAGGCACTCTTGAGGCGGTTCATGCCCAGCTGCTCTACCGTATCCGGATGACCGGACAATCGCTCTCTGCTCGTGATATCTCAGACATCTTTGGCAACCTTTGGATGAAAATTGAATCGACCTTCATCGACATCGATGAGGATGCCTTAGAGGAAGGCTGGACCTTCGCGGTTGAGCGCGTTTACGAAGCGGCGCAAAACAATCCAGGGAGTCTCGTTCGCAGCTTGCTGCGTGAGCGCGTTGCATCCCCGGAAGAAGTCATCCCGGAAGAAGATCACGACAAGGACCTAAGCTGGGACCCCTACTTGCGGATCATACTCTCACCGATCAGTGACTTGCTCGACCCAGGCGACGGCAGCGGAATTCTACTCGGAAAATGGCCCCGGCGCATCGTACCTGCAGTAATCAACGCAATTCGACTTCTCGTGGGCGATGAACTCATCGAAGATATGAGCATTCGAGCCAACGATATCATGGCATCATTGCAAACATCGGCATTGGACCTGGATACCGAAGCATTTTGGCAAAAGGTGACCAAGCATCGAGATGCCGACAGTATTCGACTTCAGATCTTCGCGCGCCTGGTCACGAAATTTCAACATTACGAAAAGCGTCGCGACTGGTTTCTTCGCATCTTGAACAGCGAGCTCGCGATTACCAGCGACGAAGCACCCAGTATACTCTCCGCAAACTGGCGCGTGGGCGAGCAGTCTTTCGTCGAGATTATGACGCGCTTTCTGGTCCTACATGAAGACCCAAGCACCCTCCCCCATCAGTTACGTGAGATTCTCATTCTCGACAGCGGGACCCAAGGTGTGACCATCGGCGAGGATTTCATTTACAATCTCTCGCGGGACCGCGATGGCCAAGGAAGCAGCTTCGGCGACTAGTCAGGACCAGAGGTCGGTTAAGTCTGGCGGGCACGCCGGCGGCGCGTAAACCCAAGCGAGAAAAGCATCCCAATCAGCCGGCGACCAGCTGCTCGCGTTGTCGCAGCTTCGGCCCGGTGGAACGACTGCCGGCCAGGCTTCAACCGCGTCGAAAAGGGGCTCAAATTGGAGATAGGGATCCTTTAAGCTCGCGCCGAACTCGCCCGACATCGCAAATTGGATAAGGCCCCGAAACTCATCGCGCGCACGATTAAGCGAAGAATCCAATTCCTTTAAACGTCCGAGGACCTCGGGCTCGATTTTCCCTTCGAGCTCTGCATGACTACTAAGGAGCTGCGCCGCACGCCGCTGGAGCGCGACCGTATCATCGCGTTGCGCAGGCGCGGGGCCGCCACTCTCTTCCAGCTCGATATCCGATAAGATGGCCGAGATGAGTACTTCGAGTTCGTTGAACACTTCGTTCATCTTGACCAGCTCAGCCCCCGCACTGCTCATCGCGGACTTCGAGTCGAGAGACTTGCTCTGCTTTTTTGCAATCGCCTCCAGTCCCTTGCCCGGTTCGTGGCGTTCCGCGGTTGGCACTTTTTGGAGGTCTTCAAGAGCCGCGGTAGCCTCTTGGACGCGCTCCGCTCGGCGCGCGAGTTCGGCTTGACGGGTTTTGGCCCCAAGTTCCTTCTGTGCCTTTTTCTCTTGTTCCTTTTTTGCCTTCTGCGCACCGATCTTATCATCGGCAAAGCTATCGCTGTCGCGATGAACCTTTCGCCCCATCGGGCCTTTCACCTGAGACATAGATACCTCCTCTATGCACTGACCGCCGCTTGCGCGAACCGCTCCAACACATCACGAATCGAAGAACTTGAGGTTTGGCCGAACCCTTGCGACGTCGGGTCATCTCTGAGCTCGAGGCGCTCGGACAAAAGGTCCCACGCGGTGGCGGACACTTGTTGCGTCGCCAACGTTCGGAGAATATCTGCCCTGCGTTCGATCTGACCAATAATCTCGGCGAGCGCTCCCGCCCTTCGAACATCGTTTCGCTCTTCCCATAGACGGGCCAAGAGAATCGGTAGAACCTCACCATGGATCCTCTGGAAGAGCCGTCGAACCGCGGGAGTCTTATCGGAGCGGAAACGCGCCAAAATATGAAGCGCACCGAGGTCGT
>JAYYQC010000066.1:0-6986 GCA_036128675.1 Myxococcota bacterium
CCGCAAAATTAAGCGACTCAAGGAGCACGCTGGCGACTGGGTAAGCATGGACATCGATGCACGTATCGAGATTCTCAAGCGTACGATTGAGACCATGAAAAAGGCTGCGCCCAAGTGGGTTGCTGCCGTCTGTCAGGCCAAAGGGATCGATCCTGAAAGTCAGCAAGCCGGCGAAGCCTGGCTCTCCGGACCAGCCACGACCATTCGAAATATTCGACTCTTCATCGACACCCTCGAGGCGAACGGACAGCCACGCCCTCCTAAGACCTGGAAACGTACCAATGGACAGTACGTCGCGAAGGTTTTTCCATCGACTATCTGGGATCGCATCATGTTTGGCGGGCATGAGGCCGAGATCTGGATTGAGAACGGCAAGCCACCAACACAGGGCAAGATTTACCGCGACAAGACCTACGGCGTTGCCAAAGAGGGTGCCGTATCTCTCGTGCTCGGGGCTGGTAATATATCATCGATTGGACCCATGGACGCGCTCCATAAGCTTGTGGTCGAAGATGAGGTCGTCCTCCTCAAGACAAATCCGGTCAATGCCTATGTTGGTCCATTCCTCGAAGAGGGCTTCGCTCCGCTTATCCAGGCCGGCTTCTTCGAAGTCGTCCACGGTGGCGCAGGCGTCGGCAAATATCTCTGCGGCCATAAGGATATCGCCAGCATCCACATCACTGGCTCCGATGCGACCCACGATGCAATTGTCTGGGGTGGTACGAAAAAAGAACAGACCAAGCGTAAGAAAGCCAACGATCCTAAATTGAAAATCCCAATTTCATCAGAGCTTGGCTGTGTGACACCGGTGATGGTTGTACCTGGCCCATTCAGTGATTTTGAGATGACCTACCATGCGCGCCACGTCGCTTCGATGATCTCGCATAATGGGTCATTTAACTGCAACGCCGCGAAAGTCCTCGTCACCGCCAAAGGCTGGCCGCAAGAGCAGGAATTCCTACGCCGAGTCCGTGCGGAGATTTGCCGAACACCGCCACGTAAAGCGTATTACCCGGGGGCTCAGGACCGCTACAAAGGCTTCTTGGAAGCCTATCCAAACGCTGAAGTCTTAGGGGTCGGCGGCGAAGACATCGTGCCATGGACACTCATTCCAGATGTGGCACCAGAGAAAGGTGAATACGCGCTGACCAACGAAGCCTTCTGCGGTGTCCTGGCCCATGTCAGCATCGACGCCAAAGACGCGCCTGACTTTTTGGAAGCGGTCGTACCATTCGTCAATGAGAAGGTCTGGGGAACACTCTCCTGCTCGCTGATTCTTCATAGTGAGTCTGAGAAGCGCTACCCAGAAGCGGTTGACCAAGCCATTGCCGGCCTCAAGTACGGCGGCATTGGTATCAACGTCTGGCCGGGTCTCATTTACGGACTGGTCACAACCACCTGGGGTGCCCACCCAAGCCATACCCTCGATAATATCGGCTCTGGTATCGGCGTGGTTCACAACAGCTTCCTCTTTGACCACCCAGAAAAGTCGGTTCTTCGGGCACCGTTTATTATTCGGCCAACGCCACCCTGGTTCCATGATCATGGCAAGTTGGCAGGCTTGGGCGAAGCGCTGGTTGATTTCGAGAGCGCACCATCGCTCACAAAGCTACCGAAGCTCGTCGGTAACGCACTCTTGGGCTAAGTCTCCCAATCTCCCACCGCGCCCCGGCCGGCTTTTCTATTGCCCGGCCCCCAGACTTTTTTTAACGTTGAAGCCGAACCTGACTGGAGAGGCTCAAATGTACTTCAAACAGATCCTTCTCATCCTCCTCCTAGCGAACGTGGCTCTAGCGATCAGTTGCCGCGACCGAGACAAAGATAAGATTGATGAGGGGAACGGCTTCTTTCTAAGGAAGGCGGAGATTGACTGTAAACGTGAGCAAGAATGCTTCCCCGAGCTCTTTCAAAACAATTGGGACGGCTCTTACGACACGTGCTACGAGCGCACGTTCGACCCTGATGAAGCCGAGTACTTGGTAAGGTCGATGAAGTGTAGTTATGACTCAGAGGCCGGTAAGGAGTGTCTCGAAAGTCTGAGGAACCTAACCTGCGACGCCACAGAAGCCGAGCTGGCCGCAGCACAACAAGCGTGTGATGCGGCTTGGACGTGCCCGCTCTTTGAATGCGCAAGTGGCGACGAAGAAATTTACCTCGTTTGGCAATGCGATGGGACGGAAGACTGTCGGGATGGCTCGGACGAAGCCAACTGCACGAAATTTTATTGTGACTATGGTGATAACATTCCATACAGCGCGGTCTGCGATGGTACCGTCGACTGCGAAGATGGCACCGATGAAGAAGGCTGCGATGACGATGATGGCTTTCGATGTGATGACGGCGCTATCATTCCCCCGGAATATGTTTGCGACTTCTTTCAGACCTGTCCAGATAACTCGGACGAAGAAAACTGCGAGGAATACACCTGCGACGAAGGCGCAACCGTCGTGCCAGCTGCCGCTCTCTGCGATGGGGTCTTAGACTGCAATGATGGGTTGGATGAGGGCAATTGTAGCGGCTGACTCTAGCCTACGAGCAGAGCTCATTGGTCGATAATTCGAACCAATCCCTTTCCAAGAACTTACCTAGTCACTCAAGCAACAAGCCCATATCGAGTTCCCATCTACCAATCACAGGGAAGTCGAAGCATGCACTCTATCTCCTGCGCAGTCGCGCGCGCTCTCCTTATCTCAGTCGCACTATCTGGCTGTGGGACCGAAACCAGCAACAACCCTGAAGCAACGCCAGGGCCAGGCGCAGACGCCGCCTCACTTCGCGCGGACGAAGTGTTCAACCTGCTCCAAGGTACTTTCGACTCATCTCAACAGGCGAGCGATGACCCAACGTATTTCAATATCAGCCTTAAAATGTGTCCAATCGATGCGCCCTTGCTTGGTGAGCGTGTCCTCTACGTCGAGCAGGCGATGTATACGCGGGTGTCTGAGCCTTATCGACAGCGGCTCTATGTCATCGCACCAATCGGCAACGACGTTGTCTCCCGTGTATTCGAGTTAAGCAGTCCAGCAAATTACATTGGATTCTGTGACCTGGAGACAAGAGCAACGGTGCATGAAGGTGAAGCAACACTTAAGTCAGGCTGTGAAGTCTACCTCGCTCGGCAAGGAGATGGGTTTATCGGTGGAACCGCGGGCAAGGGTTGCACCTCGAGCCTCAATGGTGCGAGCTATGCGGCAAGCGACGTCGTTCTACGCGATGGCGAGGTAAGCGCTTGGGACAGGGGCTACGACAGCAACGGTGTACAAGTCTGGGGGGCAACCAACGGTCCATACGAATTTATTCGCGCCTCAAACTAAGCCCTTTACTTTGGCGACGGCTTACAGCCGGCCAGGGGCTTTCCCGATTGGATCGCTTGGTGCAAGACTTCGGCGTTGAAGTTCTGCCCGGCCTTGGCAACGACCAAGAACGCCGCCTTAAACTCCGGTTTGTAGGTGCGGTACGTAAATGGGTAGTCCCCCATCTTGTTGGCCATTTCCGGACGAATATAGTCCGGCTGACCATTCTTGTCGGTTCGCAGAACTTTTGAAATCCATACCTCAAGGTAAGTCGGCTCAGCATCGTTGTATTTACTGGGATAGGCGATGGACGGCCCGACCAAGCTCCGCTGGTTTTCAAAATCGATACAGAGATTAAGACGCTCAAGCTCGGCTACTGCGAGCTCGAAACCAGGAGGCGGCACATCTTTACAGCCCAGGAGGATGAAAAGGGAAATCCCAACGAGGGCAGTGTAATGGCCGCGAGTCTTCATGGTCGGACTCTACCCGTGGAGCTGAGCCCGACGCAAAGAGAAGAATCGCTCGGATACTAGATAAATTGCTTATTTACGACAGACGCGCGCGGCCAACCAATGACCACCTTCTTCACAGCGGAAGCCATCGCCACAATCTGAGTCTTGCGTACAGATACAATCTCTTGAAAGAACACAGCCTTGGAAGCTCTGAATATTCTCGGAGCCCATCAACTGACGCCAGATCTTATTCTCAAATCGACCAGCTGGATCGAGCTCGGCCTTCAGAGCCATAAAATCATCCCAGCGCTCGTATTGGTCCGGCCCAATGCCTACGAAAATTGGGCTGCTATTCTTACCCCAGTGAGGTCGTCCATTATACTTCTGGAGGGTCATCTGAACGATTTCATCGTAGACCGCTGCCGACTGCTCAAACATCGATTCATTGTTCACCTTGGGTACGTGAATCTCAAAGGCCAAGACATCTTCGCCGTGGTTAAGTCCCATCCAGTGTTCAGATGCCTTCATAAAGCGGAGATAAATTCCTAGGATAGGAAAGCAACCGCGATTCTCGTCGAGGATCGCGCGTACATCACCCATCCATTCTTTGACTTGTGAAACCGGGAAAGCAACTTCCATCGTTCGGCTCTTCACCCGGTTGTTATCCCAAGGACACGTACCGTTCTCACAATAGGAACCGAGAACCTCGTGGGAGACACCAACTGGCTTGAAGAAACCGGAATCTTTTGCAGCAATCGGTGGAAACCAAGCCCATGAGCGAAGAAGAGCTGAGTCACACTGAGCACGCTGAGGTAAACCATTGATTACCTGATACGGTGCATCACCGACAAACTTAAACACACTGCCGGTACTAGACCAAAGGTTATGCTGAGATGTCCCAGGCGTGTCCATATCTACCTCGTCGTAATAGTCGAGTACGTAGCGACCGTTGCCAGCGAACCACATGACCCGCGCATATTTATGGGCTGAAACCATTTCGATGAGGTCTTCCTCAAGGTGGCGATCTGAGCCACGCTCGCTGCCATACTGAAGCTTGAATTGGTCAACGACATTGAGAGTCACCTCAACCACAATCCCGAGCATCCCCATGTTGACGCCAACCTTGTAGACATCCTCACCGGCGAAGATCCGAAGATTTCCTTCACCATCGACCAGCTTAATTTCGGTGGCCATGTCGGCGATACTTGCCGCGAACTGTAGCGAAGAGTGGTGGGCTCCGGTCGCCATACCACCCGCGACACTCACACCGGTGTAGTCCGGCATACTGGTGATCGCGAGGTCATAATCGTTGAGATGCTTTGAGAGGTCGACCAGTCGAATCCCTGGCTGAACCCGTACCGTCATCGCTTCGGGGTTTACTTCGAGCACCTGATTCATTTTGAATACGTTGATGAGGATCCCACCTTGGTCAGGACAGATGAACCGGCTGTTGCTATTTGACTCTGGCAGTGAGACCACCTTGAGCTGTCGACCTTCGGCCGCAGCGCGCCGCACTGCTTCTTGTACTTCTTCGATGGTTGCAGGCTCATAAATATCGCTCGGGTTACACGTGACGGTATTCTGATAATTTTTGAACGCGTCGTTTCCTTCGCTACCTGCAACTGGATAGCCCTCGTCGTTCAGGTTACCGGTCAACCAAAGTACAGCGTTGCCGAGAAAGTGATGGAAGGTGTTGTTGTCGAGTGTATTTCCATCGTGGCCAAGCGTGGTTGCAACCAGCTGGCCAGCGCCGACTTCACGGGTCCAAGCAACGACGTGGTCTTTTCGAGTTGCACGACTATAAGAAACATAAAGTGGTTCGACATCGCCCGCGACTTCGATGTTTCGGTAGAGTTCGTCTTTGGGGGTTTCCCAGGTCTCCGGGAGCGCCGCGACGATCGGATGATGCCCCGCTTTCCGCATCTCGAGAGAGCGTGCCCAGTCGTGTCGAAGCGTATCGATACCAGTAAAGCGACCCCAGTACGGGAATGGCGCATCACCGTTGTCTGCTTTCCAAGAACGCTCGAGACGCGAGAGGCGCCAGCGATTCCACCAACCCTGATGAGGACTGGTCTTCTGAAAGCTGTGCATCGTGCAATGCATCAAAACCGCCGGAACACCGAGGTCGCGCGTTTGCGAAATCGCATTGTCGATCATCTGAAGGTCGTCTTTGTCGGCGAGGCACAGGTTATAGATGATCACATCGTAACCCTCTGAGAAACCATCCCGCTTCAGGGTGTCAATGACATCAGACTCACGCTTGCCCACCAAAGTAATCTCAACATTCGCGTATCGGTTTAGACCCTCGCGCAACAATCCAATCTGCTCTTCGTAATCATGCCAAAAGCTCGAATAATTTGTGAGGTAGAGTGCTTTGATTGGCGCGCTGGCGAGCGCTGCCTGAGAAGAAGCAAAGATAACGAACATCGAAAGCAGGCTCAAAAGCTTCATAATCCCTATTTTCATTACAAATTCCTTTCTACCGAACCACGCAGGTCGGCATCAGCCTCTCCCACTGGAGAAGCGCATTCATCGAGTCGGTCTGTGTTAGCTGCAGGCCCTAAGGTTCTGGGTCTCAGGCCCGGCAAATGGCATATTGCGCATTGCGTCAGAAGAATCAAACAACTGATGGGTTTATATATACGTTTATCTTCATCTTGGTTGATAAAATGTACGGAAATGATCGAGACAAATACTGTACAAACTAAGCAAGATTGCCCGCAAAGAACTCGACAGCCTCATGAACTAGGCTTTTGAGATGGCGCGGCTCGCTAAAGCGATGGTCGGCTCCTTCCACAAGAAGCATCTCGACATTCTGAGAGGAGGCCGCAATATCATCCGCGTCGGCGATAGGGATCACCGCATCATCAGTTCCGTGTACCACCAACATCGGCGCATCGATCCAACTGACGACCCGCATCACATCGTGTGAGCTGGCATCCTCAAGGAATGCCTTGCCGAGGCGTTCTTCACCATCAAGCTCGATATAACCGCGCTCGAGCCAGCCTCGAGTCTTCAGCGGATAACGCTCTTCGAGCTCGGAAGGATAACCAATCGCGGCAACCGTACACACGGCCTTGATGCGTGGGTCCCGCCCCGCGACGAGCAGCGACACTGCTCCGCCCATCGACGAGCCCATAAGGCCGAACTCCCGGAACCCAAGGCGTTCTTCGCAATAATCAATCGCAGATTTTAAGTCATCAATTTGCCGTGAGTAGGTCACATCGAAGAAATCGCCTTC
>JAYYQC010000067.1:0-7982 GCA_036128675.1 Myxococcota bacterium
CCGGGGATCAAAACGAGTAAACACGCGATTAAGAGAATGACAAAGAACCATCCAGCACGCCGATACCAGAAATCTGTTGGAACGCGGTACGCCACATAAGCGGCAGCTGAACCAATGCAAAGACCAACCAACTGTTTGTAAAAAACATAATGGGGGTCTCCATAATGCTTCACCGAAAATGCGGTGCTACTACTAGCGACTGCCCACAAACCTATCGCAATAAGACTAAGAGCTGAGACAACCAGTATTGGATCCAATCGCCCAAAGAGCCCATCCGCAGTTATCTCGGAGGTTTTCGGCTCGCGCTTCCGGCTGGTTTCTTTGGACTTCGTCATGCCCTTAACTCCAAGACTCGGTCTTTAAAAAATCGTCCGCGTTCTTCGAAATTAGAAAATTCGTCAAAACTAGCACACGCAGGCGAGAGAAGGACATTATCGCCTGTAGCTGCATTCTCTGTCGCGATACGAATTGCCTCAGATAACGTCTGTGCCTCAGTGATCGCGTCAGCATCAAATCCCAATGTCTTTGCTTCTGAAGATATTTCTGAGGAGGCATGTCCGAAAGCAATGAGCCGACTTACCTTACTGGAGAGATACTTCATCGATGCAGCGTATCCTGCACCTTTCGAGACGCCGCCCGCCAGCCAAACAATCGGTGCATCAAGCGCCTCTAGAGCAGTCGCTGAAGATTCATCATTGGTCGCTTTGGAATCGTTGTAATAACGAATACCTTGTACCTCAGAAACAAACTCCAACCGGTGCTCCAAGCCTCTAAAACCACCAGCTAATTTCCACAGTTCAGACAGAGAGTCGGATTGGCCTCGCAGAGACCAAACAGCTAAGACCGCGCACAATGCGTTCTCCGCATTATGAGATCCAGGAATCGACAAGCTGTCCCACTCGAGACTAAGCCCGGTAAACTTTCCAACCCCCTGCCAGGAATCTGGCAATCGACGAAATCCATCCCCTTCAACATTCTCGCCAAAGGTGTAGAGACTGGTAGCCGGTACGTCTTTTAGCAAGGCGAGAACATCGGAACGAACAATACAAATGTCCTCAGAGGTCTGATAACGGTAAATCCGAGACTTGGCTTGGAAGTATTCAGTATCGGTGGAATACCGGGAAGCATGGTCAGACGCTAAATTCGTAATTACTGAGACTTTTGGTGCAAAGCCAAAGGCCGTCTCAAGTTGATAACTTGAAAGCTCTAAAACTCCAGACTCGCCTGGATAACGATTTAAGGCCCACCCAGTAATTGGGTCGCCTAGGTTGCCACCGATAAATGCATCGTGATTCAATTCATCTAGGAGATACCCCGCCCAGGCGGTTGTCGTCGATTTTCCATTGGTACCGGTAATCGCAATGAGTTCACACGGGAATCGACCGAGGAGTGCCAACTCGCCAATAATGAGAAGGCCCTTACTTCTGGCGTCGAGCAGGTATTGATGTCGAGGGTCAACGCCAGGACCAACGAAGAGAACGTCTAGATCCTCAAGCCACAATGCTTCAAGGTCACCCAAACACCACTCGACTTCATCAAGCTCCGGATGCTGGAGTTGCGGATTTCCATCGATCACTTTTAGTGAACCAATGCCGTCGCGCAACAGAAAATCAACCACGGCTTTACCCACCACACCGTAGCCGAAGACACCGACCCTGAACGCGGAGCGGTTCGCTTGGAAATCGGCGAGCTTCTGAAGCTCTGTGTTGGTAGGCAGAAAGTTTCTCATCTTAGTTTCAACGTCGTGAGGCTTATAAGTGCGAGGATTATTGAAATTATCCAAAATCGAACAATGATCTTAGGTTCAGCCCATCCCTTTAGCTCAAAGTGATGGTGAATCGGAGCCATTCTGAAAACCCGCTTACCGGTGAGTTTGAAGCTCCCCACTTGCGTAATCACACTCAAAGCTTCCATTAAGAAGACACCGTGAATGATTGCGGAGAGTAGCTCGTGCTTGGTTAGAACCGCGAGTGTTCCAAGACATCCACCGATGGCCAACGAACCGACATCCCCCATCAAGATCGATGCAGGAAACGTGTTAAACCATAGAAATCCGATGCCGGCTCCAATTAACGCTGCGCATAAGACCGCGAGTTCCCCCAAACCAGGAATGTGCACGAGATTTAAATACTCGGCGACATTAAACGCGACCCACTCGTCTCCATTAAAGAATGTAAGGGTTAGACCTGCGATATAGGCCAAGAATAGAAAAGTCGCTGCAGAAACGACGGTTGGTCCGATCGCAAGTCCATCGAGACCATCTGTCAAATTGACTGCGTTCGAGGTCCCTACAATCACAAAGAATGCCAGAACGAGATACAATATACCAAGGTCAGGATTAAAGACCTTGGTAGATACGAAAGGAATTGCTATCGAGGTATCAAATTCAATCTTCCAGGCCTCACCCAAACTGCCCTGCGCAGCTAGCCATAATGCGAATGCACCAATGCCTAATGAAAGTGTCTGAAGAATTATTTTCCAGCGTCCGGGAAGGCCTTTTGAGTTACGCTTTCGTACTTTATTGAAGTCATCGATAAATCCGATGCCTCCAAAGGATAGGGTAATCCAAAGAACCACCAACACATAGACATTAACGAGATTCGCCCACAACAATGTTGAAATGGCCAGAGTTCCCAAAATGAATAAGCCACCCATCGTCGGCGTACCGACTTTCTTTTGATGTTGCTCCGGCGTATCTTCCCGGACATTGCTGATCCCGTGCTGCTTAAATCGCAGATAGTCGATAAATTTAGGAAAGAACACCAACGTTAGAACCAGTGCAGTAAGGGCTGCCGCCGGTATTCTAAATGAGGGATATTGGAAGACCCGTGCTGGCCCAAAGGAGTCGAATATTTCAGTGAAGAGATAATATAACATTATAAGAGTTCCAATCCCGGGATCAGCTTCTCAAGACGATTGCCACGGGAACCCTTGAGAAGGACCAGATCACCTTGTGGCCGATTTTTCGCCGACACATACTCGAGGGCACTATCTGTACTCTCGAAGGTGCGAACGTCAGCACCTTGAGAACGAGCCCCTTCAGCGACAACCTCTGCAAATTCGCCAATCGCCCACACTTCGACAGCCCCCGAGCCTCCCGCGATCCGTCCGATTTCGCGATGGTAAGTCTTCGCTTTATCCCCTAGCTCAAGCATATCTCCTAAAATACAACTCCAAGCTCGCTTTCCTGCAAGACCTGATACAGTTGTAATCGAGGCCGAGACCGAACCAGGGTTGGCATTGTAGGCATCATCAATAATTTCGAACCCTGAGGCGGCTGAGACTCGTCTCATACGCCCGCCTGGTAGAGATACTGAGGTCAACCCATTGAGCATTTCCGGAACCGGTATGCCAAGCGCAAGCCCAACAGCAACCGCTGCAGCTGCGTTCATCGCTTGATGTTCACCGAAAAGCGGAATCATACCCTCGAAACTATGACCGTCGACTTTGAGTTCAAATTTCGTTCCGGATTGGATAGTCTGGATGGACTTTAAACGAACCGTGGCTCCTTCATCACGTCCAAAACTAAGCGAACGTTGTCCCTTAAGGGCATTGAGACCAATAGTACGAACCATTAAATCATCAAAATTGTAGACCGCTATTCCGTTAAGTGGAAGTGTCTCGAAAAGCTCCGACTTAGCTTTCGCTACCCCTTCGACTGTTTGAAGTAGTTCCAAATGTGCTGCCGAGACGTTGTTTATCACAGCGACATTGGGTGCCACTATCTCGCCCAAGCGACGAAGTTCGCCAGGCTCATTCATTCCAACCTCGATAACGCCTGCCCACTCAGACCCTCTCCAATCCAAGAGAGTCTTTGGTGTCCCAATTAAATTATTGAGATTACCGGGTGTTTTATGAACCCTTCCGCGGCCAGAGAGACCGGCGGAAATCAGCTCTTTAAGACTTGTCTTTCCATTCGAACCAGTAACCGCAACTACTGGAAGAGCACGCTCACGACGCCAAGCCGCTGCGATATCGCCATAACATCGTAAGGTATCGTCGGTCACGACCAGTGCCCCTAAGTCCCGCCATTCGGGATGGGCATCGTATGCTTCGCGGCTAACAATCGCTGCGAGAGCTCCTGCCTGAAGCACATCAGCCACATAGTCGTGTCCATCAAAACGCTCGCCTTTTAAAGCGAGGAAGACGGAAGACGGCGATAGAGAACGAGAATCGGTCTCTATCGCCTTGAACTGATCGTGGAGCCCCCCTCCAACAATCTGGACATCTGTGGATCGCGCAATCCATTCCAATGTCCAAACTTCGTCTTCGTAAGGAACTGCCGTTTTGTCTCTCACTAAGACCATAAACAGCAACCTCTAACTTTCTACCTTCAGTATCGCAAATGTTCGATTTTGAGCCAACAACTTATACATAATAAATTGACCTAATTTGCGAATTTTTTATTTAAATATTGTCGTGCGATCTTCCGATCATCAAAGTTGATAACGTTATTCCCAAGAATCTGATAAGTCTCATGCCCTTTACCCGCAATAAGAACAATGTCGTCTTTTGATGCTTCTTCGATACCGGCCTCGATGGCTGATTCTCGATCTAGGATGATTTGGCAATACGAGTGAGCGGATGAGTCAACACCTTCTTGAACCATTTTAGCGATGCTCATCGGTGCTTCAGTGCGTGGGTTATCATTGGTAATGAAAACTAACTGAGAATGCTCTGAGGCTAAGCGTCCCATGACTGGGCGCTTTTCCTGGTCGCGGTCCCCTCCACAGCCGAAAACGCAGATCAGATTTCGGTGGGGTAATGACTTCAATGTCGTAAGCGCTTTCGACAATGCGTCGGGAGTATGCGCGTAGTCGACAACCACCAAAGGCTCATTTCCCTCACTCACGGTTTCCATTCTCCCCGGTACACCTACGAGTTTCGGAACGAGGAATAGTAATCGGTCAAGCTGGTAGCCAAGTCGAGTCAGGACCCCTAAAGCGGCCAATAAATTTGAGACATTGAAGGCACCAATCAAAGGAGATTGAACCTCATGCAGGTCTTGACCTAGACGAAATTTTATATGCGTTCGATTCTTATCGAATGTTGAGGAGACAATCTTCAATGTAGGCTCGGAATGCGTTCCTTCGCCAAATGTCAGGGCCTCGGGTTCGATATAGCGAGCAACTGTCTCATCATCTTGGTTAAGCACCCATTTCGAACGATCCGGGCAGTAGTCGTTGAGTAGGCGAGCCTTCGCATCCGCATAAGCTTCCATGGTACCATGAAAGTCGAGGTGTTCTGGTGTCAAATTAGTCCAAACCGCAGCTGAGAATTGAAGGCCAAACAAGCGGTCCTGACTCAATGCGTGTGAGCTAACCTCCATCACACAGATCTCGACGCCAGCCTCGGTCATCATCTTTAAATCTGACGCAACTATTTCCGCAGGAGGCGTTGTCATGCCCTCACGAAAAACCTGCCCATCGATTTCAGCACCAAGTGTTCCAATCGTCCCAACCCGTTTACCGAGCCCTCTTAGAAATTGGGCGATAAGTTGTGTCGTTGTGGTCTTACCGTTTGTTCCAGTGACACCAATCAGCTCAAGTGTACCTGTTTCTACCCCTGCGATCTGATAGGCGATATCTGCGTAGTCGCGGCGAACGTTGGTTGAACGGTATGAAGGCAGATCAAACTCAGGCTCTAAAGGAGCTTCATGTAAAATTGCGACAGCGCCCTTGGCCACGGCGTCCGCAATAAACTCATGGCCATCAGAATGTTCACCTTTCCAGGCTGCGAATACTGTGCCCGCTGATACCTTACGTGAATCGCTCGTGATCGATGTTGTGCTCTGGGTAGCTTGAGGCCACGGAATAACTCCACTACTCAACTGAATGGCTGATAGATTCATGGTGCCAACTCCAGCTTCAAGACCGTGCCTTCAGCCAATTGAGTTCCGGCCTTTGGTGACTGCCGCTTCACGAAACCTGTCCCTATCACCGACAACTCTTCTCGGAGCCCCAATTCATTATACTTCTTGATTGCTTGCCGAAGAGATAAACCTCGAAAAGATGGCATATCGCCTTCGTTACGCATCGAATCTTTGAGCTTGTCCAACGCCAAAGATACCCGCGCAGTCCGCCCAGCTTCGAAAATAGAATTGTCTTGAGCTGCGACCTCTAGCTCAACAGCATTCGGGTCAGGAGCAATACCAAGCTGTAACATCGCGGCTGCCGCAATCTCGGAAAAGACCGGTGCAGCTACTTTTCCGCCAGTGTGGATTTCGGTTGGCTCATCAACGGCAACTGCAATGACGACTCGGGGCTTATCGACAGGAACGAAACCGGCAAAAGATGCAACGTAGAGCTCTTGACTGTAGCCCCCCATGACTGGGTCGACCTTTTGTGCGGTGCCAGTTTTTCCTGCAACATGAAATCCCGAGATCCTCGCTAGAGAGCCGGTCCCCTTTGGACTCGCCGCCTTCTTAAGCATTTGCCTAACTGCGGCAGCGACCTCGGGTTCGAACACTTTAACAGCTTCGCCAATCCCACGCTCTTGTCGCGTTCCGTCGGGATTCTCAATTGCGGCGACAATTCTTGGACGTCGATAGACACCATCTGATGCCAACGCTTGATAGGAAGCGGCCAGTTGAAGGATATTCGAGGTCATCCCCTGACCAAATGAGAGAGTCGCGAGCTCAATATCGGCCCACCCTTTTGGTTCTCGTAAGATTCCTGAGATTTCCCCCGAAAGGCCAACTTTAGTTCGACTGCCAAATCCAAGCTTACGGTAAGTATCGTAAAGTTCTTGACGGCCAAGCTGCTCACCAATTTTTGCAATCCCAATATTAGATGACTTAGCAATTACGGTCGTAAGGTCCATCCACTCCTTGGGAGATGTATCTCGAATCGTATGGCCGCCGACCCGGTACCTACCTTTCTCACCATAAACCTCGAACTGTTCATCAATCGTCTTTGTCGACAGAGCGGCAGCGACGACGAACGGTTTCATCGTAGAGCCTGGTTCAAAACTGTCTGTAACTGAACGATTGCGTCGCGTTGCCGGAGCACTTTTGCCAGCCTGCCCCGGATCAAAGGTAGGATAAGAGGCCATCGCTAAGATGTTCCCGGTTCCAACTTCAATCGCAACCGCTACGCCCGATTTTGCTTCAAACTGAGTCACAGTCTTAGCCAATGCAGCTTCTGCTGTTTCCTGTATATTAAGGTCCAAGGTTAAATGTAGATTACTTCCTCGTGCCTCACGCTCATCTATGCTTTCCGCGAGTGACTTTCGACCTTGCCCGTCTCGATAGGCATTTACGAAAAGAGGCTTTCCCTGGAGTTTAGCCTCGAAGCCTCTCTCCACGCCCTCAAGACCCGTACCATCGATATTTGTAAAACCAAGAACATGGCTTGCTACATGTGCATGTGGGTAAAATCGCTTGAGTTCATCAGTCAAGCGGATGCCCGGTAATTTCATCGACATTATTTTGTCAGCGAGGCTAGGTTCAACTTGCCTTTTAACCCACGCGAAATATTTTTTAGACGAGAACCTTTTAACCAATTTATCTTGGTCAACGTTGAGAACTGTCGCCAACTTCTTTGCGACTTCTACCGGATTTTTAATTTCGCGTGGATTTGCACAAACAGATGGTATGACCGAAGTGGTAGCGAGTCTCTTACCATTACGATCGATAATATCACCCCGCCAAGCCGGCACCTTGATTTCAGAAAGATATTGAGTTTCTGAAAGCGACGAAAAATTATCGTGTTTGTTTACTTGCAAATGATAGGCTCGAAAGACTGCCCCACCAGCCACAATTCCAAAGAAAACTTGTAAGAATAAAATTCGTCTATCAAATTGAGTGAGCTTACTCATTATGACTCACCTCATCGATATTCAATTTGATAATTTGGTCGGTTCGAGGCTTCTGAAGCCCAAGCTTTTTCGCCAGCTTACGGAGATTCTGTGGCGAACGACGGGAGGCGAGTTCTATTTCGATAACCTTAAGTTCTCGCTTTAAATCAACTTGCTTTGATTCG
>JAYYQC010000068.1:0-5300 GCA_036128675.1 Myxococcota bacterium
GATACGCGAAGATATACGACGAATTGCCGGAGAATTGCTGACCATTGGCTTTGCCGGACCCACGGTGGACGCTGAGCTAAGATCGCTGGTCAAAGAGTTTAAGCCACTCGGACTCATCCTCTTTGCACGGAATATCGAGTCCATCGAGCAGGTACGCGAGCTCAACCGAGAGCTTAAAGCTCTGCGGCCTGAAGCACCGCTGATGCTCTCGGTCGACCAAGAAGGTGGCCGAGTCGAGCGCCTTGTCGAGCCTGCAACCACCTGGCCACCGATGCGGACGCTTGGGCATATCGACGATGTAAATTTAACCTACCGCGTCGGCGTGGCACTGGCACACGAGCTTCGCGCCCTCAACTTCGACCTCGACTACGCACCGGTCTTGGATGTCGATAGCAATCCGAAGAACCCGGTCATCGGTGATCGCTCTTTCTCAAACCATCCCGGTACCGTCGCCAAACATGGCACCGCGCTGATCAAAGGGCTTCAAGACAACGGCATCGCAGCCTGCGGAAAGCATTTCCCGGGTCACGGCGATACCGACACCGACAGCCACCTCGCGCTCCCGAAAGTTGAGCATGAGCTTCGTCGCTTAGAGACCACCGAGTGGGTACCCTTCGAAGCCGCAGTCAAAGCCGGCGTTGCCTCCATCATGACCGCCCATGTCGTCGTGTCATGCCTCGATGAGGAACACCCGGCGACGCTCTCACCGCGCGCCATGCAACCTCTACGTAAAGAGCTTGGATTTGAAGGGCTCCTCATCAGCGATGACCTCGAGATGAAAGCCGTCGCAGATCACTACAGCACCGAAGAAATGTGTGAGCGTGGTTTGCTTTCAGGGGTAGAGCAGTTCTTGGTATGTAAAGAACCCGAGCGTGTGATGCATGCCTATGAGGCCATCGTTAAATTGGTAGAATCAAAGCGCATCAAGCACGAAGTACTCGAGGACGCTGCAAAGTCGGTTAAAGTCTTCCGTGACCGCTGGAATCACCCGATGAACAGCGCAGAGCCCCTCTCGCCTTGGACTGCGCACGACAGCCTGAAAGAAGAAATCTTTCTACGATTGAAGGCTGGCTCTTAAGTTTTCAAACGATGTGACTAATTGCTTCGAAAAGGCTCAAGGATCTCGTAGAGGCTTCGGTTCGCTTCGACGTCCAAGAGCTCCGAGGCCCGCGAGGTGTCGAGAACCGAGTTGAACCGGATATGGTCGAGCTCGGCTGCAGGAAACGACGTCAGTCGGTAGCGCCAAGCCCGGTCGAGATAAGCTTTGAATAGAGGCGCTGGGACCGGAAGCGTCGGCTTATCAATAATATTGAGGACCTTCGACAAAGGAATGGGGGCTGTGCTGGCCACATTCATCACCCCTCGAACCTCAGGTTTCAGACACGCCTCGATAAAGCGCATCACATCGTCTTCTGCTGTGATCTGCACCATCGGGTCATACCCCATCAAGGTGGGGATAATCCTTAGCCGGAAATAGTTCGACGGCGCATTTCGCACGTTTGGTCCGACAATATGGGCCGGTCTCAAAATGACGGTCTCGATATCGTGGTGACGCCAGAAGAATGATTGAATCGCTCGGTCAACCGCCACGATGGACCGAGTCTCAGGAAAGCGCTGAGAGGCCATCAATGGTGATTCTTCCCCAATGTAGTGGGAGTTCGTCGGCATTGGCCCATAAACATCGGCGGTCGAAAGCAGAATGAGCTTTTTGACACCATACGTACTGCAATAACGCAGGAGAGTTTCGGTTCCGATGATGTTCCGTACGTAGAGTTCCTCACTTGAGATACGGAAATTGTGAACAACGCCTAAGTGAACAACCGCATCGATATCGCGCTGACGAAAGATATTCTCTGCCGGGCGGCGACGGATGTCGACTCGATGATGTTCGACGTTACCCGGAAGTCCTGGGCAAGGTCGGCGGTCTAGACCGATGACGTCGAATTTCCTGGCCAATCGATGGCCCAAACGGCGTCCCAATCGTCCGGCGATTCCTGTAAGAACGACTTTCAACTCACACTCCTACCAAAACACGTGGTCGCGTTTTGCCACACCATCATCCAAGAGCGCTTGAATGCGCGCCTTTACCAAGTCTACTTTTTCGGTAATCACATCATCTGCATCGTTCGCATTGCCATCAAAGTGCATCGGCTCACCAAAATGAATTCGGTACCGCGTCGGCAAGGGAACCAGACCTAATCCGGGGGTCAACGGCAACGCTGGAATACCAAAGGCTTTCCCGAGTTTTGCTGCATTGAAAAACGTCGGTGCCTGTTCTTCAGCCCCGATGACGCCAACTGGGATCACTGGGACCTTCGCCTCGATCGCCAAGCGCATGAAGCCCTGGCCAAAGCGCTGTAGCTGGTAGCGATGGGCCCAGGTCTTGTTGAGGCCTCGTACGCCTTCCGGAAACACCAAGATCGACTCACCGGCTTCGAGCAGTCGACGACAGTTTTCGGGTGTGCCCAAGATCTGACCGCATCGTGCAAGGAAAGGCGACACGAAAGGCATCGAAGGAACAAAGCGCTCCACCATCGATCGTAGAAATCTCGGCGGCTCGCGATCTAAAAAAGTTGCCATCGAGATCATCGCACCATCATAGGGCAGCTGACCGCTGTGGTTCGCAATCACAAGCGCGGGGCCATCCGGGAGATTCTCAACACCAAACGACTCGCATCGAAAGTACTTCCGATACACCCAGGCACCTAAACCCAGGTATCTCTTCAGATATTGAGGGTCGAAACCGAATGGGTCGACACCGTAGGGCCCGAGATTGGTAGGAATACGCGATAAGCGGTCCTCAAGCTCGCGGCTTGAAATCGCATCACCCATACCTGCACTCACCCGTCCTGCGATCTCCAGGAACTTCGCACTTGCATCAATTAGGTCCATGAGGTGGAGCTAACCAAGCATGCCGCTCCGTGTCAAACAGCAAATCTAGCCAAAGTCGGGCCGACCTGTGTCTGTTATAATTAAATGCCGGCGTGCTGTTGACAAGCTGCGTCGTAGATACACTAATCGTCAGACAACATGTAGGGGGTTGTCAGTATGAATGCTTTGGTAAGGTTTGGATGGTCTTTCTTTGTTTGCGCTCTTTTGGCGCTGACAGGCTGTGCCGAGAAGCGATTCGCCGCAATCAATCAACCTGAAGGTGAGATCGAAGGATGCTCGGAAGACAGCGACTGTCCCGACGGATTTATTTGCGTTCAAGCTGAGTGCGTTCCAATCGACGAGTTCGATTGTACTGGAGATACCCAGCCACGCATCTTGGTAGAACCTTCGGTGGTGGACTTCGGAAATGTCATCGTCGGCGAGAGCGCGGTCCAGACCGTCACCGTTGTAAACGACAGCGAATGTAACCTAAACCTGGATGCAGCAGGCTTTTCGGCTGATACTGCGCCGGGCTTCTCCTGCGAACCATGCGACATTGGCAGCTACCCTCAGACCATCGCACCTCGCAGAAGCTTCGAAATCCAGACCTCGTATGCCCCCATCTCAATTGGGGAAAATTTCGGCACCCTCCAGATCCGGTCCGACGCTGGCAATACCGGCGCAAACGGCATTATCGAAGTCGAGCTGATCGGCCGCTACAGCGGTGCTCCAGTCTTAGTTCTTGATCCCCTCGAGCTCGACTTTGGATACGTAGCATTCACCGCAGGCCAAGGCGGCGCTACACGAACCGAGAGCGTCAAAATCATGAACCAGGGTACTGGTAACGCTTCCCTTCTGATCGAAGAAATCTACCTACCGAGGGGTACAGACTTCAGTATTCCAGACGAGTTCTCCAGCATTCGTCCATCCAATCCGTCCGTGCTTCCACCTTACAATGAAGCGGATCCTGAGACCTGGATTGAAGTGCCGATTACGCTTGAGCCAACCAATAACCTGGACCACAGCAATGACCTCTTCGTTGTGGCACGCCCATCTGAAGATGAGGACCCAATCGAGGTTTCTGTTGCCCTCACCGGTTCTTCCAAGGGACCACCGCGCATCCAAGTTACGCCAGACGAGTTGATCTTCGAGACCGCGGCGGGTGACCCACTCCCACTCGGACGCACCGAGTACCGGTCGGTCACGGTTTCGAATATTGGTCAGTCTGATCTTCGCATTACACCTGACCTCGATGATCCAACTGGGGACTACACCTTCTCCCCAACCGTCGTCCCGCCTCTTCCACCTGGCGGTACCATCGTCTTCAGTGTCCTCTACACACCGACACAACCCAGCGATCCATTCAATCCGGAGAGTCCACAGCGCAGCGCCGATGCGTTCTTCCGCATTGAGAGCAACGATACTGAGCAGCTCCTAAGCACCGTTGACCTCAAGGGTTACGCGGTGAGTGGGCTCGCGGACGACTTCTTGACCATTGAGATGTCTTTCCTCAACAACTCGAGTAACTGGGCACAGAATGACTTCCGAGATGTCGATGTCATCCTCGAAGCACCGGGCCGCTCGTTCTTTTGCCGAAAGCCAATCCTCTCAGATCAGCAGGGCTGGGACCGACAAGATGTCTGTCAGATGTGGAACGACTCCGGCGTCTTCGGCAGCACACAATGGCTTGCGGTTGGTGCAAACGAAGAGCCCGAGCGAATTCTTCTCTACGGTCTCGGTCAAGATTTGGCGAATAACCAAACCTTTTCGGTGAATGTTGAGTACATGGAAGACTGCGCGAATATCCCGACCAGTCTGGTGGCTGATTTGGCCGGCGTAGGGGTGAGCGTTCTCTTAGGAATCCTAGGCGGCCAGGTTGGTGTTCCGATTACCGTCGACCCAGGAACACTCAGCGACCTGATCGGAAGTCAGTGTTATGATAAAACATCCAGCACAGTCACGGTCAGTGTATTTGTGAACGGTAACGAAGTCGCATCTCAGCAGGTCACGCTGCGAAACAAAGGCGACCTCGTCGAGGCTGTGAAAATTCGACGCTCGAATGGACAGTTCTCGATCGTTCCTTAAGTGCTAGAGGGGCTAAGTATGGGGAAATATTGGTTAATTACCGGCTTGTTGATTGGGTTCCTTAGCGGATGCGCCACCCAAGTCGAGACCATTGACTGCGAAGAGAATCCTGATTCGCCTCGGTGTACACCGGTGACGACACAGGATGGTATCCCGCCTCGACTCTATGTCGACCCACCCTTCGGCCTGAGTTTTTCCTGCCTCACCATCGGGTGTGACGAAGAAAAGATCGTCACACTTGAGAATCGTGGGGGAAGCACGTTGGCAATCGCCCGCTTGGAAATCATCGCTGAGAGCGGTGGCGACCTCTCAATCGAGCACTGGTCATTGGATATTGACGGGAA